>CAJXVQ010000017.1 GCA_913060685.1 uncultured Verrucomicrobiales bacterium | reverse complement strand
CGAGATCAGCCTCGGTCTCGTGGGCTCGGAGATGTGTATAAGAGACAGGGAGAAACAGTAATTCTCGAGGATCTCCGCCGGCTTGGCTTGGGCCGTCAAAATCGACAGGCCCAAAACGATTCCCGGCAGGTGTCTCAAAAAAACACTCAACATCAGCTTACGTGAACTGCTTGATCGCTCCTTTTTGATCCATGTGTGCCAAGCCGGTGTCGATGGCACCATAGTGTTCGATAGGGTTGCCATAGGCATTGAGAATCGTGGTGTAGAAGTTCCCAAGAGTCTTGTGACCTTCCTTGCCGTAGTGCGGCAGGCGAATGTATTTCCCGGCGATGTCGAGCTTGGCATTCTTGCCCGACATGACGATGAAGGGCCATTCGGTCCCGTGACTGTGATGGGTTTCACCGTTGTCGGGGAAGTAAAGAAGCATGGTGTTATCGAACATCGTGCCACCGTCCTCGGGGACATTCTTCAGGCGGGTGACGATACGATCAAGCAAGGACATGTGGTGGCTGCGAACTTTTTCACGAA
Source organism: uncultured Verrucomicrobiales bacterium (assembly GCA_913060685.1). Classification (GTDB taxonomy): domain Bacteria; phylum Verrucomicrobiota; class Verrucomicrobiia; order Verrucomicrobiales; family Akkermansiaceae; genus SW10. The sequence continues at coordinate 27,408 of CAJXVQ010000017.1, read as the reverse complement.
CCTCCAAAGCCTGGACTGCTCCAACAGGCTTGCCGTGTCCCACGTCGTGGAGATTCACGATCTCTTTCTCGATGCCAGAGATGCCGGTGTAGGACGTGCCCAGCTCATCGGCCGTCAAAGTCACCACGTTGGTCATTCCGGAAATCAAAGTCGAAAGCAGGATCTCGCTGTGACCAATCTGCCGGTCAATCGTGGAAATATCATCCGCGAAGTATTTGTCATCGAGCTTCGGGGCGTGTTTGCGAATGATGTCCGACATCGCATCCATCTTACGGTTCCGCTCGCGGATTCCCTCAATGGAGTCCGAGTAGTTCTTCACCTTTGATTTTTCGAGGCCACGCAGTTCGCCCGCGATGTCACCCTCATTCTTGGCTGCAAACTCAAGAAGGCGGCGTTCCAGTTGGTAGGCCATCTTGGAATCCTTGTCGCTCAGGACCGATTTAAAAAGCTCTTGGATCGCAACTTTCGGCGAGCCAAAGGCGTAGTTGGGCTGCTGTGGGCCCCGCGCCGAAAATCCTTTTTCAATTCCATTGATATTTCCCCGGGAGTTTCCTCCCCCATTCGGAAAACAGGCCAGCTCGATGTGCTCAAGCGATGACGGGAAGAGCTTTGCCAATTCAAAATCGACCGTCGCCCACTTGATGGAACTGAGACGCTCGTTGGCCTTGTAGACCCCGAGGGAAGACTGCCAGGTGTGGTGACCGGTGGTGCACATTTTCCCGGAGAGACCCTGAAGAACGGTCATCTCCTTCTTGTGCTCGCTCAGCGCGCCCATCCAGGCGGGAAGGTCGTGATCGCCCAGCGAGACTTCAAAAGCCTCCTTCTTCTTCTCCTTGATCTTGTCCTCCTCACTCAGAGTCGGGGGAGCCAGGGTATTCGGGAGCAAACCGTTTCCTTTATGGATGAAAATGAACCGCTTGGGCGCTTTGCCATTGGTGGAACTCGCAAAGAGGCCGGGACCAAGAGCCATCGTTCCGGCTCCCATGAGGGATTGTTTGAGAAAATTTCTGCGACTATTCATAAGGAGGGATTGGTTTCTTTGCGGTAGATGAAGGAATCAGAGGTCAACAAGGACACAATGACCATTTTGAAGCTGCCGCCACTTTTCACGTAGGCGGACTCAGCATCGATTAAAGTTTGGGAATCGGAAAGCATTTCATTTCGCCCCATGAAATAACGAAAGGCGTGGCGGATGATGGACTGACGCACCCGGCGCGATTTTGCGAGACGGTCGATCAGATCGTAGGCGTCTCTGACTTCGCCATCGAGAGCAGGGTCACCGGTTCCTTCGAGGAATCCCGTAACATCGAGCGGCTTCGTCTTGAAAACATCCGCGCTGGATTTCCCGTTGCCTTTCGTGATGAGATTATCCGGGTGCTCGAGGGCTTCCGCAGTTCGGAAGCGCCCGAAGTCGTCGAACATTTCGAAGGTCAGGCCGAGCGGGTTCATGTGCACGTGACACTTCCAACATTCTTGGTTTGAAGTCACGCTGTGAAGACGTTCACGAAGCGTGCGATGATGATCCTCGGGAATCTGGGCATCGACGGTAATGGGGACATCGGGAACGTAGCCGGCGAGGAGTTTTTCGCGGATCCACTTGCCACGACGAACCGGATCGGTCTCGGCGTTTTGTGAATGGGCCAGAAGCCAGGAAGGATGGGTCAGGATGCCCTTACGATTCTCAATCTTGAAGGGTTGCTTCACCTGAAAATCCCAACCTTTTTGGCCATTGGAATTGCCACGCGATCCGGGGATGGGTGCCAGGTTGTAGATCTCGGAATATCGATAAGCATAACCATGAGCCCAGGGTGGTGTGGTAAAAGGTGTCGCCCCTTTTCCGAAGGTCTCCTCAAAGTATTCCATGAGACGCTTCATAGAATTGCCATGGCGACCGAGTTTACCGGCTTTGCTCTCCGGCTTCACTTTGAGATATTTTGCCAAGAGCTCTTCGTACTCCAGCTCTACCTTTTCGGTCTCGGTCTTCCACGGAGTGTCCTTCAGCACCTCGTAAGCATGGCGCCAGCGACCGATGATTTCTCCGGCCTCTTCATCCGGGCGGCTGTGGTAAACGAAATACTCGTCGGTGGTAAGCAGCTCCTCGAAGACATTCTGATCCTTCTTGAGAATGTGATCCACGATTTTATCAGCCTCATTAATGACATTTCCCGAAGTGCCGGCCCCGCCGCGTGCGGCATTACTGTAAAAACCGCCACTCCTTGGAGAGTCTTTGAAAACCTTGACCATATTGGGATAGCCGAAGAATTCGCGGAAAAAACGATTGATCTTGGGGTGGGTCACCTTGTGCGAACGGAGGTTCTTACCCGTGACATTCGGACCACCCGCGCCGAGGAAGGAAGTCTCATCCTTCATCAAACGAATGACCTCCCGACGATAATCTTCCTTCGTAATCAGTCGACCTTCTTCCGCCGCTTTCACCAAAGTGGCATCAGGATTATGATCGGTGAGCGCATAAGCGATGGCGTAACTGGCCTCACGGGGCGAAAGAGCAAGGCGACCATGCTCATCAGACTTGCCGGCTCCAAACTCATAGCGATACATGAATTCCGATTTCAACAGCACGCTGACCAACATCTGGCGCAGGCCCTCGGTATTGCCGCCAATCGCAATACTCTCTTTAAGGAGCGCGAGATGATTCCTCAGCTCCGTCTCATTCGCATTTCGTTGAAGCACGCATTGATATTGGGCATGAATGGCCGCCGTCATCTCGGCGGTCGTTGGTTTCGTTTTCTTCAAAACGATTGCTTCCAACGCGGCCGGAGTCTCGCGAGGAGCCCACTTGTCCTTGGGATTCTCGAATTCATTCCCCTTAATTTCACCGCTCTTCACTCGCGCCGGACGAAGCTGTTTTTTCGAAATCCAATCGGCATTGGTGAGCATCATCAAGAGATGACCTCCATCCAAGCTTGTGGTGTCGTAATAACGAACACCGGCATGATCCGGCAAAATGACTGGAATTGTCACGCCGTAGAATGACTTCTGACCCGCTCCGCCCGCTAGTCCGAAGACCGCATTGATGCGCTCGATAAAAATCTGTGGACTCACCAACCACCGCCGCGAAGGGGTGAAGGGCTTCTCCTTAATCTCACCGCTGAAAAGCTTCTCGTGATCAACATGATTTCCGAAGTTCGGATAGCGCAGTTTGTCCTCCAGGGTCGAGGCATCGTGCTTCTTCAGCTCGTCGGAAACCCACTGCAACAACTGGGCCCGCTCGGCCTCGTTGGGCTGCTTCTTTTTCTTCTTCGGCGGCATCTGGTCGAAGTGGAGTTGCTCCTGGATCTTATTGAAGACATCAAGCCGCGACTCCAGCGAAAGCTTCCCCAGCTGATCAAGTTGCAAATTCCCCTTCTGCTCCCACTCGTCGTGGCAGGAGTAGCAGTAGTTCTCCAGAAGCCCTTCCATTTGAGAGACCTCATCCGCCCTGGCAGACGGAACCAGTAGGCCAAGCGATGCCATGAGGAGATGAAGGCAAGTCATGACCTTAAAAAATGAGATTGAACGTGGAGAAGCCATGTTATTCACAGTAGTCGCGAAACATACGAATCAAAGTAGCAGAATCGCACGTCTTCGTGACGCTTATTTGCGTTCTTATAACGCTTTTTTGCGTCGCGACAATTTCCGCGCCTTATTCCCGGTCAATCGTCAGCAAGGCACTGTCGATCAGTTCCAAAGCGGACCCAAAACCCTCGTCGACAAAGTATAAGGACCAAGCCTCTTTTCCATCCTCGTCTTCTCGTTTCGGATAACCCACCAATTCCAGAAGCTGAAAAGTGACCGGGCTAAGATTGTCGATCTCCACCGCATAAACCAGAGAAGGTTGATCGCGATGCGTGCCGTGGGCGTCATCAGGTTGATTGACCTCAATCAGTAACTTATAGGGTGTCGAGGTTTCCGGATCAGCCGGAAGAATGTAATCAGCCGGATCAAACGAGCCGTTGGGAGTCGGCGTGGAGATGGCATCGGTTTCCTCCTCAGATTCCGCCGCCTTTCGCGCTTCCTCCCAGCCTCTTCTTTTGAACGTCCAGTAAGGCAAAGTCTCCGCAGCAATTTTATCGGGACCCAGGAGGGTCTTGATGTGATAGGCCCCTTGATTCTCGAGCCAAATCGCAATCCGCGGAGGGTGATCAAGGTCATAGGATGGTCCTGATTTCACCTTAAGCTCCAGTTTGTAATCCGGCGACGGACTGTAGCGGTAAATCATGCCATCCTCATTCATCTCAAAATGATCCAAAGTCGGGCCGAGATTTTGGCTTAATCCCAATACGGCTTTTATCGGACTTGGTTGCAGGAAGAACAAGAGAGTCAGAACGACCGAAACGGCCAGCGCAACCCAAGCGATCCGAGTTCGAAAATACCCCTTCAGCTGCCGGCTGTTGTTCAAGACATGGACAACAACAATGCCGACAAAGATAAAGCCCATCAAAGAATGCAGACCGATCACCTGGATTGAGAAAGGTCTAAAAAAGGCCAATCCCCCACTCACCGCCAAGACAAGAAAAGTCAGCGAAATCAGAAGCGAAGTCAGCCTACGACGCAGGCTCTTGGAACCGGGAACTGCCATCTTCCTAGGTTTTTCCCGGGATGATCGCTCCGTTTTTGGCAAGCTGTCGGTGGATCTCGGCCAGTGGCACGTCAAGCGGAGTTGTGCCATTTTTCGCAGCCAAGGAAGCAGCGACCCCGGCGGCCTGTCCCATGCCCATGCACGACGCCTGCACTCGTAGGCCGGAGTTTGCGAGTCGATCACTCGAGAGACAACGGCCCGCCACGAGAATGTTCCGACTCCCTTTGGGAATGAGGGCCCCCAGAGGGATGGACGGCACGGTTCCCGGCTTCAGTGGCTTCGGCTTGACCCCGCTTTTGGTATGGAGATCCACCGGATAAAAAGCATTGGAAACAGCATCCTTAAAAAGACGGCCACTGGTGTAGTCATTCACCGTGATCGTGGTCTCACCCACGATGCGGTAGCTTTCGCGAAAGCCCGTTTCCGGCTGTAGATGCATCAGCCGCTTCTTCTCCTTGCGGAGTTTGGCGAGGATGGATTTACGTCCAGTCAGGTTGGCCTTGGTCACCGTGCGGGAGTTCGTTGAGTCCGCGCCATGAACATAGAGTTGATGGAGCTGGTGGCGGCCCGGATCATTCGCCTCCCCAAGATGAAATAACATCGAACCCGGCTGGGTTTCTTCTTCCCGGAGTCGCTCAAACCCCATCATCCCAACCACCTCGGCTCCGCCGGTGCAGTCAATGACTTGCTTGCAGAGGACCCGACGGCGCGTTCCAAATCCAAGGCAATCCACCTGCCAACCTTTAGGCGTGGCTCGGATAGATTCAGGAAATTCGTGGAAGGCAATTTGAACTCCGGCCTGCTCGCACTTTTCCTCCGCCAAGATCGCGTAGAGGAAGAGATTCACCTGAATCTGATTCTGCCAATGCCTCTTGGGTACTTTCGCGAAATTTGGAAAGGTGCCGCCATCCAGCTCGACGCACTCCTTGACCAACTCCCATCCGATCCCCGCGATGATCTGCTTCCCCCATGCATCAAAAAGCCCCGGAAAAGCAACTCCGCCGGTGGTCGTGGTGCCCCCCAACTGCGCGCCACGTTCGACTAAAAGAGTTTTCGCCCCCGCCCGCCCCGCTTGAATCGCAGCAATGTTTCCGGCCGTGCCGCCACCGATGACCAGAACATCGACCTCTTGAGTCACATCCACGTCCATCTCTCCCGGTACCGGCTTGGCGACAACATCGGAGGTCGAGGCCATCGCCATCCCCAAGCCTGTCGTTCCGAGAAGAGATCTCTGCAAAAATTGGCGTCGATCGGTGGGGCTCTCATCACTCATGAGTCCGAGTATCGGAAAGCGAACCACCGGAGGTCGAACATAAACGCACTTATCATCGATCAACCAACCTGGTCTCACGAGTCAACAGCCGAAGTTCGATCTCCAGCCAATCGCTCACAAAATGACCAGCGAGGCGTTTGAAAAACTTCTGCGAACCGTAGAGGACATTCCATCGTGTGCGGTCGATTGAAAACGATGCTTGCGTCGCAAGAAGCCCTGCTTCGGTCAAGCCCGGCAGGATGGGAATGACCACCTCCTGCGTGATTCCCTTAAGCGTCAGATCCACCCACACCTTGCTCTCATCAGCTTTCTTAATCGTCACCTCCGCTGTGGGATAGACCCCCACATCAAAAAAATCGTGATCCTTTAAATGACTGATCAAAACGTCATGAAGATCTGTTGCGGCGAGGTCATCACAAGTGATGTCATTCATATCGATCACCACCGATCCACCCACGAGAGCACCCTGCTCAAACAGAAACTCTCCCTTCTTAATTCCAAGCCGGCCCGTATGCTTGCTGATCAAATTACGACCTGTCCAACGAAGGTAGGATTCCTTCAGATCCAATTCATAATGCCCGTGCGGTGGGTCGGGGGATCGAGCAAGTGGAGTGCCTTGAATCATTGGAAACTCCTTGGATGCTTCCAAGAATCCGCCGGAGAGAACCCTTACATCGGAATAGCCAAGACGCTCTAGTTTCTCCAGAGCCATCGCCGCCTCCCGACTCCGATCATTCGCCCCGTAAACAATCGTCAGAAGTGTTTTGTCAGGAGCGGATTCCGCAAGGCGGCCTCCAAACGCGACCTCGAAAACACAATTATTCAAGGCCCCTTCGAGGCATCCGGCCGCAAAGTCATCCGCGAGGCGAACGTCCAGAAGTTGGTATTTTTCGGTGCAACCTTTAAGCTCGGCAGTTTTCATTTCTTGAATTTTCCTAACACAAAAATTAGAAAATGTCCGGCCTTTTCCAAGCTTGATTCCATTGGCTACCGACATACGGGCACTTTGTATCTTCCGCTCTCTCAAGCTTGCGGAATAAAACCTCCGTGGAAAGCTCCCAGTAAGCAAATGACTCGAAACTACTTTCAAGCAGCCCTGGTTGCAGACGCTCTCTCCCTTGGATCCCACTGGGTTTACAACCAGGGAAAGCTCGCCCGCCTTTATCCAGACGGAGTCACCGCACTCACCGACCCCGGCAGTTCCTACCACCCCAAGCGCAAAGCCGGTCAATTGACCCACTACGGAGATCAGATGGTTCTCCTCAAGAACTCCCTTGAAAACGGAACATACGATGACGCCAAATGGGCCGCTGACTGGGTCAAGGGCATGACCGGATACGATGGCTACCTCGATGGTGCCTCCAAGGAGACTCTCGCCAGTGATGGAGCTTCCGCTTCGTCATCCAACGATCTCGCCGGAGCCTCCAGACTTGCCCCGATTCTCGATCTCAAACTCTCACCCACCGAAAAAATCGCCGCCGCCCGCGCCCAAACCTCGCTGACTCACGGAGATGCAGGTGTCGTCGACTCGGCCGAATTTTTTGTTCGTGCTGTCCTTGCGGTCGAAGAAGGAGCCTCCTTTCAAGAAGCGTTTCAATCTGCCGCCTCCGAAGGAAACTACGCTCAGCTCAAGACCTCCGATCACCTCGATACCGCAATCGCGGCCGGCCCGGACTATCTCGCCGTCGGGACAGAAATGGGCCTCACCTGCCACACCCCCGAAGCCTTCCCGCTCGCTCTTTACCTCACCCTTCGAGAAGGCGCAACCTACGCCACGGCCATGAGCGAGAACGCTCTCGCCGGAGGAGACACCTCGGCTCGCGCCATGCTCATTGCTCTCCTCTTCGAAGCCCGCGATGGCAACTCGGGGACCGACCTCATCGATCAAATTCAAATTGGCAAAACCACCGCCAATCCCGGCTCCAACCCCATCGAAATCGAGGGCTCCAATGGCCGCCTCGCCGGGGTTCTAGAAATGCCGGAAGGAGAACCAGTGGCCTTTGCCATCTTCGCACACTGCTTCACCTGCGGAAAAGACTTCGTCCCGGGCGTCCGTATTTCCAAGGGACTCGCCGCTGAAGGAATCGCGACTTTGAGAATCGATTTCTCCGGTCTCGGACAGTCCGGCGGAAAGTTCGAAGACTCATCATTCCTCACCAACATCGATGATCTCCTCGCGGGAGCACAGTGGCTTCGCGAAAATTTCAAAGCACCCGAACTCCTCATCGGCCACTCTCTCGGAGGAGCCGTGGCCCTTTCAGCTGCAGGCCGGATCAAGAGCGTCAAAGCCGTCGTCACCATCGGAGCCCCGGCCGACCCCGCACACGTCACCCACCTCTTTGAAGATCATCTTTCCGAAATCCAAGAATCCGGAAAAGCCGATGTCAAACTCGCCGGGCGCAACTTCGTGGTTGGCCAGAAATTCCTGACCGATCTTGAGGACCACAGCCACCCGGAGGATCTCGCCAATCTCAGCGGCATCCAAATCCTCATCATGCACTCCCCCACCGATGATGTCGTCCCGCTCGAAAATGCCGGAAAGATCTACTCCGCCCTCCGGCATCCCAAATCCTTCATCTCCCTGGCCGGCGCCGACCACCTCCTCCTCAAGGAGGCTGACGCCCAATACGTCGTCGACACCATCAAACTCTGGACGACTCGGGCCCTCAGCAAATAGAGGTCCCCGTGAACAGTGCTGTTAGAATAGAAAGAGTGAATACTCCCATCTCTCCGCCTCAAAATCAAACAGTCAGCCGAAGCTTCATTTATGGTTTTTCAGCTTCCGGCTTGGAGCCCTTGAGCAATTGAAAGAGTTCCGAGTCGGTTGATAAGATCACGGTGGTTTTCTCGTCGAGAATGTCTTCGTAGGCTTCCAGAGTTTTCACAAACTCGTAGAAGCTTTCGCGATCCAGCGACCCACCATAAGCTTCGGCGTAAATTCGAGTCGATTCAGCATCGGCCTCGCCCAGGATGGACTGAACTTTCCGATAAGCTTCTGATTCGATCTTTTTCACCTCAAGTTCCATTTTACCCATGGTGCGCGCGGCTTCACCGGCTCCCTCGGAGCGGAAACGCTCGGCGATCTGCTGTCTCTCGGAGATCATCCGCTGGTAGATGTCCGGAGCGACATCGCGGTTGTAATTGATCCTTTTGAAACGGAGATCAAGCAAGGTGATGCCGAGAACTTCCAGCTTGGACTTGGCCGTCTCGAAAACCATTTGTTCGATGGCCCGGCGACCGACCTGAATCGGTTCAAAATCGATGTCCGATTCCGTCTGCACGTCTGTTTGCTCAGGTTGGCGATCCTTGGTGGAGCGGACCACTTCGATCAAATCGTGCTTTGCAACCGCGTTCCGCGTCTCCGAGCCCAGGATGTCATCCAGACGTGAGAGTGCGGTTCGTTCATCCCTCAGCCCTTTTAAGTAGGCCAGCGGATCGGAAATTTGCCACCGCGCGAAGGTATCCACTTGAATGTAAGTCTTATCACGCGTCGGCATCTGGGAACTCATTCCGTCCCAAGCGAGGACCCGTTTTTCGATCATATTCACCTTCACGATGAAAGGGATCTTAAAATGAATTCCGGCCTCGGTGATGGGATCTCCCACCGGCTTGCCAAATTGAGTCAAAACCACCTGCTGGTCTTCCCGGACGGTGTAGACCGTTCCCGTCAGGAACAAGAGCACCAGAATCACGAAGACAGCCACGATAAATCCAACGACTTTTTTCATCGGGCACCTCCCTTTCCATTCAAGGCGTTATTGAGGTCCAGAAGCGGTAAGGGCTTACTGGCCTCTCCGTCCATAATCACTTTGCTTTTTAGTTTCGGCATCACTTTTTTAATGGCTTCAAGATAGAGTCGTTGGCGGGTAATTGAGGGGGCCTTTTCGTATTCCTGAAAGAGGGCCGAAAAGCGCTCGGCGTCACCGGTCGCTTCGTTGACACGCTGGAGCTTGCCACCCTCGGCAGCACTGATCTTCTGATCGGCTTCTCCCTTGGTTCGCGGCACCGCCTTGTTGTAGAGACCCTTCGCGACGTTGATCTGCTTCGCTTTGTCCTGTTGTGCCTGATTCACTTCATTAAAGGAAGGCTGAACCGGCCGCGGTGGGTTGACGTTCTTCAACTGGAGCTGATCGATCTGCAAGCCCAGTCCGTAGGCATCAACGAGTTCCTGAAGCTTGACGAGAGCGTCAGTCTCAATCGACTGGCGACCAATCGTAATCACTTCATCAACGGTCCGATCTCCCACCACTTCGCGCATCACCGATTCGGAGGCATCGCGCAGAGTATCCTCAGGGTCGCGCACCCGGAAGAGGTAAGCCTCCGGGTCACTGATTCGATATTGTACCACCCATTCAACCAAGGCGGAATTCTTGTCCCCGGTAATCATGGTCTGCTCAGCCTGATGCTCCTTCGGACGAGTCTGGTAGGGGTTGGTTGCGTCCGGAGTTCCGAAGCCAAATTCCATCTTGAGGGTTCTCGCAACTGGAATGATCTCCTTGGTCTCCAACCAAAACGGGAGTTTGAAATTGAGGCCTGGATTCGCGGTCCGATTGTATTTTCCAAAACGTAACACAACAGCCTCGGAGTCGGCCGGAACGGTAAAGTAGCTTGTCATAACCCCCGCAACCACAATGATGCCAGGGACAATGAAACCCGCGCGTCCCGCGATTTTCCGGATCGCCTCGCGCGCCGATTCACTGTCTATCTGTATTTCTGCCATAGGGCGGAACAGTCGCCGCTAGGTTCTTTTCCCGCAATGAGAATCTAAGCCTCCTTTTCTCATCACTTTCGTCTGAAGGGGAAAATAGCGTCCTTGCCTGATTTGCCGCGATCCATCCCCAGCACCGGCCGTGCAGAATCATCGGAATTAAAATAAGTCTGCCAAGCAGGGAGAGCGGACAACTCATTCCGACAGGCCCACCACAAGGAGCGCCGAAAGGGGGATTTGTGCCCCAATCGTGCCGTTCCCACACCACCGGAAACCTTTGCCAATAAGGGAATATCGGGGATTATCTCTTTCGGTATGCCCCGCAGACAAATCCAAATCTAGGAGGGTAGAAAAAAACCGGCCTTCCCGGAACCCCGGAAAGACCAGCCTGTTGAAACAGAAGTTGGTAAGTTTTCTACTTCCTGCGACGCAGGAAGAAGGCACCGGACAGGAGGAGACCGATACCAAGTCCCGCGCTCGGCTCCGGAACGACAGTCATTGTCGGAGACTCGGGCACGACCTGCGAACTCGCCCAATCTGTGTCTTGTCCCCAGATGGGGGAGCCGTTGACTAAGGGGGACAATCCAAGCTTCCCGCCTCGATCTGGAAGGTATTGATAAGCTGTATTATCCCAGCGCACAAAAATCTCTGGCCAAGCGGAACTGGTATAGTCCATGACCAGTGCCTCAGCCGCAGCGAGCGTGGTGATTCCGTTGTAAGTGGAGGTGAGGGTAAGCGATTCGCCCGCCGAAAGACGGCTGTCCGCCGCTCCAGTAAGCCTGGGATCTGAAGTGCTAGTAGGAGGAGGGTAAAGATAAGAATTGACTTGATTATATACCTTCGCGACCCACCCGTTGTAATAATTCACCGTCCGCTCCCCGGTCACGCTGGTTGACGTGGTGTCCAAGAAGCCATTCACAAACCCACCGCTTGCGTTGTTCGAATTGTTGGGGTTTTTGTAAACAAAACGGTTGTCGTCTGTGCTAGCATCAGGGTCAAGGAAGGTGAACCCACCTGGATTGGCAGCCGAGACGCTGCCGCCGGTGACTGACGGCTTACGGACAAAGATGCCCGATACCAAGCGATCTCCGGTATTCTCCGCCGTGGTGGTGAACTGGACCGAGTTCGCTTCATCCCACTCTATCGAGAGCGTTCCGCTGAGCCCGGTGTTCGTGCCTCCCGCGTAGACCATCTTTTTGCCGCTGGGAACAGGCCGATCATCATCGGCGCCGAAACCGCTCATCGTGAAGCTTCCCATGTGGAGGGTAGCCGCTTGGCCAGCAGGAACCATAGCGCAGACCGCTACGATCCCCAGACCCCAATGACAGAGAGATGATATTTTCATTGGGCAGTTATTGAAACTGCGAGATATTTGCTTTTTGAGGGGAATCGTTATGTTCATCGTTTGGGGGAGGAAACTGAGCCCCCCTACTGGGAGAAATCGATATTTCACTTGCAGAAAGGGCGACGTAGTTTTCTTCGGGCACGAGTCTATTCACCTCGCTCGCCATGCCCAGAACATTCGCCGCAACACGAAGAAGATCGATGCAACTTCTCTTCTGATGCGCCAAGTTCTCTTGAGCTGAAACAGGAACTTTTGTCTCTGCCTGCCAAGGCCTGAATTCTATTTATCGACTTTCCCGTTGGAGGACTTGCTCTTCTCCGCAGTCTTTTCTTCAACCTTCTTCGCCTCCTCTTCTTTCCCGGTCTTCTTAGCCGCTTCCACCACTTCAGCCGGAACAAACTTCAAAGATGTTCCGTTGATGCAGAATCGCTTATCGGTCGGGTTTGCGAATCCCTCACCCAAAAACACGTGCCCAAGATGCCCGTCGCACACCGCGCAGAGAACCTCGGTGCGAGCCATGAAACCACTGTTATCCACTTTGGTCTTCACGTTCTTGGCTTTCGAGGGATCGTAAAATGAAGGCCAACCGCAGTGGGAGTCAAATTTCTCCTTCGAGGAAAAAAGCTCGGTATTGCACCCCGCACAATAGTAGGTGCCTCCTCCCTGAGCCTTGAACTCCTGATAAATCTTACCATTTGAACGCTCGGTCCCGGCCTTCCTCAGGATCTGATACTGTTCGGGTGTCAGGCGTTTCTTCCACTCTTCATCGGTGAGCTTGGCAGCTTCTTCTTTTGTCATCGCTTTCGGAACCTCTTTCGCCACAGGCATGGCTGGTTGCTTGGTGTCCTGGGCATACACGAAGATTCCAAAACCAAGTGCTGCAATCAATGCCAGTGAAAATCCTTTTTTCATGATGGTGGGAGTATAGCCCCAAAAGACTTATTCCTCAATTCGAACTGTCACGATGAGAAATTTTCTTAATTGGCGAAATTCTTGCCCCGTTTGAACAACTTCGTCATTTTCCTGATAAACAAGTCCTCAAAATTGTGTAATCTGTCCTCATGAAAACAATATTGCTTGGATTCTCCTTACTCATCACTCCTCTCTTCGCTGGGCCTCCCGAAGGATTCACTTCACTCTTCAATGGCAAGGACTTCACCGGTTGGTGGGGAGCTTCTACTGAAAACCCTGCCAAATACCTCGCGCTCCCTGCCGAAAAGCTCGCTGCGAAGAAGAAAAAGAGCCTCGAAAACATTAACCAACACTGGGAAGTCAAGGACGGCATCCTTCACAACGATGGCCACGGACTCTTCCTCACCACCGAAAAGAACTACTCCGACTTCGAACTCCGCCTCGAATTCAAACTCGACCCCAAGGCCGACAGCGGTATTTATCTTCGCGGCATCCCCCAAGTGCAGCTTTGGGACACCACCGAAGCGGGCGGGAGTTGGAAGCACGGCGCAAAAAAGGGCTCGGGCGGTCTTTGGAACAATCCCAAGGGCACACCCGGACGCGAGCCCCTCGTCCACGCCGACAAGCCCGTCGGAGAATGGAATGCCATCATCGTCAAACTCGTCGGCGACAAGGTGACCATCCATCTCAACGGCAAGCTCATTGTCGACAAGGCCAAGCTCCACAATTACTTCGATAAGAAAGGCCCTCTTCCCAAGGCCGGCCCCGTCCAGCTCCAGACCCACGGCGCGCCCGTGCAGTGGAAGAACGTTTTCATCAAGGAACTCTAGATCTTCAAGCAGAGCTCGCTTGGACACCGATCTCCTTCCGTTGGAGGTCTGGTCTTTGGTGGAAAACAAAGCGTTCACTTCACCGGATCCGCCTTCGGCGTCTGACCGGGATTGGAGTCTATTTCCCCTCATCCGGGACTTCTGATTTGCGATCCCGGCCCAGCTTGCCAGACTCTTTTCTCAATGAAGATCCGACGACACCAGGTGATTATCGCTGCCCTCATTATTTTGGGGATCACCTTTCTCGTCATTGGAGTCTTCCTCCAAAAGGACCCCATTAAATACTACGCCCACTCGCTGCGGAACTGGCAGGAGGCCGACTCGGTCGCAGGTTACCCCATCGCCCTCAATGGCAACGACGAAGGCAGCCCCATCGAATTCTTCACCGCCGAATTCCAACCCAACCTCAGCACCATGTCCGCCATGGAGCGCTTCCGCCTTCCGACCGCCCACGGCTTCCTGAAACCAACAGCTGAGGAAGCCCGCGCAGCCGGAACCGGACTGGTCCTCTACACCGGGGATCCAAAAGGCTACCCGGGCAAAGCCGTTCTTCTCGGACACCGCCTCCCGGACGGCTCCATCATGCAGACTTTCTACACCGGACTGGAATCCATCGAAGTCCGGGTCGGGCGCCTCATTTCAAGAGGCACCTCTCTCGGCAAAGGCGGTCGCCTCCTCGAAGTCCGTGCCGGCGCAGCCATCGATATCGCCATGGAGGAAATTGCAGGCATTGTTCTCAACTCACAAAACCACCCGAGCGCTTCCAACCGCATCCCTCTCGACGATTTCTTCGCCAGCCACGGCGTCACCAACCCGTCGCCCGACCCACTCGGCATCATGCTTGAAAAAGAAGCCCGCGAAGCCCGTGGGAAACTTGGTATCGGAGTCGAGTAGCCAGCTATAGCTGGGACTCCAAAAAGCGGGCGAAAAACCGTTTGTATCCCGGCTCCAGCACTTCGGGTAGATTCACCAAAGTCACCTCCCTGCATCTCCTGAGATCACGCCGAAACATCGCCACTTGCTCACGGGCAAAGTCCCGCGAATCCACATGCAGGTTGATCTCATCATTGATAAAGAAGCTCCGGTCATCGAGATTTGCCGATCCCACGATACTCAGCCGACCATCGGCGACCAACAACTTCCCGTGCATCATCGTCGCCTCATACTGATAAATCCTCAACCCACCCCGCAGCAAGTCCGCCCAATGGTTTTGGGAAGCATAGCGTGTCGGTTTTGAATCAACGAGATGATTGGGAACCATCACTTCAACCTTTACGCCACGCGCCGCTGCCTTCAGGAGGAGATCGCGAAAACTTCGATTCGGGACAAAATAAGACTGCTGGAGAATGAGGGACTCTCTTGCTCCGTTGATCGCAGCAATCACTCCATGGGCGATGGGATGGGCCGGATTCCACGGATCATCGTAAACCACCTGCACCCGGGTCGGCCCAACCGACTTCAAATTCGGAAAGTACGAGCTTCCCCGTAGTTCTTCACCGGACAACTCAAACCAATTTTCGCAAAAAGCCTCCTGGAAGGGCGACACCGCCGGCCCCTTGATCTCATACTGGGTGTCCCGCCAATGCTGCGTGTTCTCCGCATTACCACTCCAGGCAAAGGCGAAGCCCGCACCACCGGTAAAAGCCACCCGACCATCGACCACCAGGATTTTACGGTGCGTGCGATTGTTCGAATACCGCGGGCGGAGAATATTAACGGGATGGTAGAAGTAGAGATCCACCCCGGCCTCCCTCATCAACCGGATATTGTCATCGCCGGCATTAGCCGACCCCACATCATCCAGAATCACCTTCACGGCGACCCCTTCCCGCGCTTTCGCCGCAAGAGCAAGGGAGAATTTTTGGGTCACCGGAGCATTCACAAAGGCAAAAGTCTCCAGCGTAATGCTCTTCCTGGCACTCTTCACGGCCGACAACATGGGCGGGAAGAAGGCATCCCCATTTGGAAGGGTCCGTACGACATTCCCTGAAATCCATGAGGTCTTCGAGACCTTGGCGAGCTCGGCACGAAAACCCGCGGATTTCACTGAAATGTCACGACCAACCGACAAATCAACATTCGAGCTAAAGCACGATGTGACATTCCATACCCCCGTAAGGAGGAGAAATTTAGCGACCTTCGGCAAGACGCTCGGCAAGGACTTCCGGAAGACCGGCAGCACGAATTTTTTCCTGGGTGGTGGCAAGATCATACTCGAGGCGGCGGAAAGTCACGGTCTTCGTCGGAATGTCGTAAATGACATAGCAAGCGCGCCAATCGCCATCGCGAGGCTGGCCCACCGAACCGGTATTAATAAAATACTTCATTCCCGGCTCGATCACAATCGAGCTAGCTTCCACCTCCGTCACGCGCGAATCGCGGACAAAGATCCGGGGAACATGAGTGTGACCGTGGAAACACAAATTGGTGAACTGATAGGAGAAATTCGACATCGCATCGAATTTATTGGTCACGTAATTCCACGACTGCGGTTGATCGAGAGTCGCGTGCACCACCGTGAAGTCCTCCACCTGGCGCACCATGCGAATCGTTCTTAACCAATCGCGTTGCTCCGATGTCAGTTGGTCCCGGGTCCACCGCAGCGCCAATGCTGCCACCGGATTCATGTTATCGAGGCTATGATCGCCGGACGCATCCTCATCATGGTTCCCTTTCACGACCGGCCAGTCACTCTCACGAACCCGTTCCAGACATGCGGAAGGATCGGCATTATAGCCCACAATATCGCCCATGCAGACATGGTCGCTACATCCCTGCTCAGCAGCATCCGTCAGGACGGCTTCGAGGGCTTCTAGGTTGGCGTGGATATCTCCGAATAGGGCAATGCGCATGACGCTGTGAGGAAAAGGGGATGATCACCACTTGCCCCACAACTGTAAAGGTAAGATTGATCGATGACGACAGACTCTTCCGCTATTTTTTTAGCATCCAGTCAGGAACCTTGCCATCGCGCCCACTCCCTCGCTCTTTCTCGTATTTCTCACGCCACTTCTCAGTGTGAATACGAGCCGTCGTTTTCGTCACAAAAGGATTCAATAAGTCAGGCACATCCAGTTCAACAATGAGCTCCTTCAGCAAGCGGTCAATCTGGCCCGCATAGAATCCAGCATCAAGAACGCGCTGACGGTAATTATACAGATCCTGGTAAGCCTTTTCCCTCGACCAAAAAACATCATCGATGGCCGGGCGGAGCGCGTCTTCCGGAAGATCAGGATTCGTCGCCAGCACGATGAGCAGGCATCTAAATGCCGGGGTTCTCAAGTGGGCTCCCGGGTCCTCCCGAAGCAGTCGCATCGTTTCCTCATAGGCCTCAATCTCCCGCCCCGGGATCCGGGCGATCGTAATAAGATAGCGGCGACGGTATACGGGATTACCCGAGTCCCGCGCCATCTTGAATGCTTCCGCCGCTTTCTCGAGGTCCGGCCTCTTATGCTCATTCGACCACATCGATCCCATCTCAAACCAAAGCTTCTTGGCATTCGGATTATACTTCAGACCCTCACGATAAAAAGCATCGCCCATCTCAAGGTATTTCATCTCCATGATACGGCGCTTCGCCGGACTGAAGTCCCTATTCCTTCTCGCCCAAGAAGCCGCATTCCACCCCAAATGCCAGCCTCCATGCTCCCAGTAAAATGGATTATAGGGATCGAGCGCCGTGATCACCTCATAGTCCTTCTGAAGATCATACCACTCATTATTTTCAAAATGATCATAGGACCCCAGACTCACCATCATCGCCATCACCGAGCGGAGTCCGCCAAAGGCACCGGCAAGACTGGTCTGCCCCATTTCGCTCCAGGCTTTCGACTGAATCCGCGGCTGCATGATTTTACGCTCGCGGAGATCCTCGGTAAACTTTTGCTCGTAGGGCATCCGCAGATACCCCGTCCCCGCCAGCACTCCGGCGATCACAATGAGATTTCGTAGGGTCTTAAATCGTTTCACAAATCACCTCCGTTAAAATTCCTTATCCGAGAAAACAAACCAAGACAACACCACGTAGATCCCGATGTACAAAGCCGCCAGTCCACCCAACTGAGCCATATCCACCGGTAAAATATTCTCCGCTCTCGCCGCCGCATCTGAGATCGACGAAAACAACTGGAAGTCCGGGAAAACCAGCGAAATCAAAGTCCCCACAATCCGCTCAGCAAGGGTCGGCATGTCACCAAGAAGCGGATCGTGAAAGAGCCCATCACGCGCAATCGATTGAAATTCACCAATCACCCAGATCATCGCGCTTGTCGCAATCGTAAACAAGGTCGAGGTCGAAAAGGTCGAAATCAGCAATGCCACCGCCGCAAGCACCGAAGCTTTCAGGAAGTGAGACATCACCCCAAATTGTAAAATTAAGGTCGGTCCCTGCGAGGCAATATCAGCCCGACCCGCTTCGATCTCACGCTCCGGATACCCGATATTTTTCATATACTCCGTGGCTTCCACCAGTTTCGCCTCCGTGCGATAATGCAAGGTCACCACCATCAGGACATCCATCACCAACATCGCGATGAAGATCACCGCCATCACTCCAAGAAGCTTGCCGACGAGATAATCAAGGCGCGGCACCGGCTTGCACAAGATCGTGTAAAGCGTCCGGTCCTCGATATCACCCGGGATGAGAAGAGCCGTCGAGACCACCGCGAAGAGGCAGCCGAAAAGCATCATCGTGCCAAGGCAGATGTTCTTGTGCATCCGGAGTTCCTGCTCCGGTTGGATCACCTCGGGTCCATTATACCATATCTGGTCGAAGTACTGCATCCCCAGAAAGAGAAGCGCAACGGGAGCGAGGAAATAAAAGATCTTCATCCGCACCAGTTGGGTCACAGTGCTTTGCGCGATGATCAGGACCCGGCGCGGCGAGAAGAAGGAAGTGGAAGCTGGACGGCTCATGGATTTTAAAATTGTTCGAGTGACCGGGCGTTACTTGCTCACGCGCTTCCGCTCTTTCTTCGACTTTGTTTCACGGAGGAAAAGATCTTCAAGGGTTGTGCGGGCATTGCCCGAGGATACCACCTTGGATTCATGGGTCACTTCCACCAACGATTGAATTTGCTCCAGCAAATCCGCGCTCGCATTCTCGAGAATCAACTCGGTGCGATTCTCCAACGAAATCAAATCATCAAGGCGGCCCTCATTCACCAAAACCCCTTGGTGGATAATGCCCACCCGATCACAAATCTGCTGAACCTGCTCCAACAAGTGCGAGCATAGGAAGACCGTGATTCCCCGATTCTTCAGCTCCAAAATCAAATCCCGGATCTCGCGCGACCCCATCGGGTCCACCCCCGCAGTCGGCTCGTCCAGCACCAGCAGCCTGGGATCCTGCACCATCGCCTGAGCCAACCCGATCCGCTGCAACATCCCCTTCGAAAACCCCTTCAAACGGCGATTGCGCGCATCCTGCAAGCCCACCAACTCCAACAACTCCTCAATCCGCTCCTTCAGCTTGCGCCCCCCCATGCCACAAAGCTTTCCGTAAAATCTCACCGTTTCTGCGGCCGTCAGATGCTTGTAGAAATAGGGATTCTCCGGTAAAAAACCCACTTCCATACGCGAATCCACCTTACGCGAATTCCGCCCAAAAATCGAGCACGACCCTGACGTCGGAGCCACCAGGCCCAGCACCGCCTTCATCGTTGTCGACTTCCCCGATCCGTTCGGCCCGATCAAGCCATAGACCTCACCCGGTGCAATCCGAAGCGAGACACCTTTCACCGCATGCACCTTTCCCCCATTGAAGGCTCCCTTGAAATCCTTCACCAGGTTTTTCACCTCCACTGCTGCAGCATCGCTCATTGTTTAAATATCCTACAGATAATGTAGGATGGTGCAAGAATCCGTCTGTCCAAGGCACCAAGAGCCCATCATGAACCGCTACCTCATCGAACAACTTGACGAAGTCCCCGGCACCCCCTGCCCCTGCGGCACCTCCCGGCGCGCCTTCTGCATCCCCGAAAACCCCGTCGCCAGCATTCACCTCGTCGACATCTCCAAGGAAGCCCGCACCCACTACCACAAAGAGATGACCGAAATCTACCTCATCCTCGAAGGTGAGGGCCACATCGAGCTCGATGGCGACCTCCTCCCCGTCAAACCCATGACCAGCATCCTCATCAAACCCGGTTGTCGCCACCGCGCCATCGGTGAAATGCGCATCATCAATATTCCCATCCCCACCTTCGACCCCGCCGACGAGTTCTTCGACGAAGACCCTGAGAACTCTCCCTAGCCGGAGAAATCTTTACCACAACCTATCAACAACCTCGATAAGATCGCCAGGAAGAATTGCCACGTTCTTTTTCAATTTTTCAAGATTATAGACCGTCGTCTTCCCTTTTCGAGTCACCTTCACCTTTTTCTTATTTGCCAGGTTGGCAAGACCACCCGCCTGAGCCAATGCCTTCTTCAATGTTAAGCCCTTTTCCCAAGAAATCGCTCCCGGTTTTTTGACTGCTCCACGCACAGTCACCTTCTTTTGATCTTTGTCGGCACCATCTTTGAGCTGAGGTGCTTGAAGTGCCGGAGGCTGATCTCCTTGCACTTTCCCCAATCCTTCTGCTCCCGTCACAAAAAGCAAAAGACTCCCAAATACCAATATCTTTGTCATATCTTGGACCTATTCAAAAACGTTCATTTCGACAAGCCCTCAAATTAAGCGGCGGCCTCGCGCGCCTCCGCCAAAAGCGCCAAAGTCCCGTGCTCCCCACACCATTTCTCGATGTGGATAAAGTCCAAAGCATTCTGCATCTTCAGCACCGCCACGACATCATCAAAGTCCTTTGACCGGGATGCCCCGAGTGCCCATCTTAGTTTCTGAATCACCACATCCTCCGCTGTTGGCAACCAAACTTCACCAAAGGAAGGGAGATTGATTTTCACCCTCCTTTGAAATCTTGCTTGATCAAAATCATCCTCGCTCAAGTGAAAGAGCTCAATTTGAAAGTCCGAACCATCGACCAAAAGAAGCTCCTTGCGCGTTGCTGTCACCATTTCAAAGAAACCCTGCTCCTCAAACCGGATCCCATCCGGTAAATGCTTCGCGACTTCTTGCAGGATGGTCGCGTCAACGCTGACTACGAGATCCGCATCCTTGGTCGATCTCGGGATTCCGTAGAAATTAGAAGAGTAAGAACCAACAATCATATAGCTCGCACCCTGATCCCGAAGAACCTTGAAGAGTTCTTTAAGGCTGTCGTTGGCTGTCATGACGAAGTGATTCTGCTTGCGCAATCCGATCCCGCAATTCCTGACGATGCTGCGCCTCAGTCCAATGTGGGTATTGATGGCGTATCCCCGCCAGCGTCACCTCACAAGCCTCCTCGAAGAGTTCGGCACCCGCGAGAAACCGCTCCGTCGGCGTCATCCGTTTCGCCTGCTCCAGCTTGCGGGCATCGCAAGCCTTCGCCTCCGCCCGGATCTGCTCATCGGTGATTTTCATGCCTTTACGCTAGCTGCAAAATCCCTGATGCTCAAGAACGCTCATCGAGCTTCCTGGCGGGATGTTCATCTCCGTCACCTTATGATCAGCTGAGTCACCTCAATTGCGTCGGGATCATAGAGAAGCACCCCGCGATG
This sequence comes from uncultured Verrucomicrobiales bacterium, assembly GCA_913060685.1. Taxonomy (GTDB): domain Bacteria; phylum Verrucomicrobiota; class Verrucomicrobiia; order Verrucomicrobiales; family Akkermansiaceae; genus SW10. Next base: position 6,162 of record CAJXVQ010000017.1, on the reverse strand, counting down.
GTCCTTGCGGGTTAAGTCATAAACATAGGCTTTTCCATGCCGGTAAAGCTTCACTCTCTTCAGATTGGCAAACGTAGTCGGCCCGCCTCCCTCTTCACCAGGGAAGTCACCAGAAAGAGAATCATCAAAAAGTGCTTCATGTCCCCATCCTACTCGTCGGCCTCGCACATTCAAAGCCCGCTTTTCCCCGCCGAAACTCCAAAATTCATTTTTGTATTTCCAACTCCCTGAGTAAGCTTCCACCACATGAAAGAGCAGCTCCTCAGCGATCCCGTCTTCGGCATGGCCGCCGGCCAGTTTGACCGCGTCGCCGATTTCCTCAACCTCAACCAATCGGTCCGGGAACGCTGCAAATGGCCCAAGCGCATCCTCACCTTCAGCCTCCCCGTCCACATGGACGATGGTCGCACCGAGGTTTTCTTCGGCTACCGCGTCCAGCACCACCTCTCACGCGGACCCGTCAAAGGCGGCCTCCGCTTCCACCCCAAGGTCAACGTCGGCGAAGTTGCCGCCCTCGCGATGTGGATGAACTGGAAATGCTCCCTCATGGGCCTCCCCTACGGCGGCGGCAAGGGCGGCATTACCTGTGACCCACGCGATCTCAGTATGACCGAGCAAGAGCGCCTCACCCGCCGCTTCGCTCAGGAAATTTCTCCTTTCATTGGGCCGGAAATCGATGTCATGGCACCGGACGTTGGCACCAATTCCCAGCACATGGCCTGGATCCTCGACACCTACTCAACTCGCGAAGGCCGCTTCGTTCCTGAAGTCGTCACCGGAAAACCTGTCGAGCTCCAGGGCAGCGAGGGCCGCACCCAGGCCACCGGCCACGGCGTCGCCTTCCTCGCCACCCGCGCCCTGAACAAGCTGGACCTCCCGGTCGCTGGAGCCACCGCGATCGTGCAGGGCTTCGGAAATGTCGGATCCTACGCCGTCGAAACGATGAACGCATACGGCATGAAAGTACAGGGTGTCTCCGATGTCTCCGGAGCCATCTGGAATGACAAGGGCCTCGACGCCTTCAAACTCCGCGAACACGTCGCACAGACCGGCGGTGTCGCCGGTTTCCCCGACTCCGAACCCATCGACCCGGATGAAATGCTCCTCCGCGAATGCGACGTCCTCGTCCCAGCCGCCCTCGAACGCGTCATCACCGAAAAAAACGCGGCCAAACTCCGCTGCAAAATCCTCGCCGAAGCCGCCAACGGCCCCACCACCCAACCAGCCGATGCCATCATCGAGGAACGCGGCGACATCTTCCTCCTCCCCGACATCCTCTGCAATGCCGGCGGTGTCACTGTCAGTTACTTCGAGTGGGTGCAAAACCTGCAACGCTTCAGTTGGAGCAAAGTCGAAGTGCTCACCAAGCTCGAAACCAAGCTCAACCAAGCCTTCGAAAACCTCCTTCACTTCTGCGAACAAAACAAATGCGGAACCCGCCTCGGCGCTCTCGCCATCGGAGTCGACAACGTCGCCCGCGTCAAACAAACCCGCGGCCTCTTTCCTTAACCATGTGGCATGATCCGTCCCGGTCATGACCATTTCCCAAGGCCCTGCTCAGCCCCCACTCCGAAGCTCCCGGAGAGCTTCCGCATTTTTCTCAGCGACGTCCTGATGAACCTGCTCCTTGATTCCAAAGCGATCAAGCAGGCCAAGATCCTCCCCAATGACGTCTCGAAACCAAATCCGGCCTCCAGCTCCCAGACTGATCGAGTCCGCACCAACTACCGTGTCTCCCAAATAATCCAGCGCCATCTCCCAGCGCTCAGGCGTAATTCCCGATTTTCCTCAAGATCCTTCACCGAAACCAGTGTGGGATCGACATCATGGAGCAATTCAGCCCCCTTCAAAACTTCAGCCTGTTGGATCCGATTAAGTTCTGCCGCCAGACCTTTCCAGAACGTCAGGACCTCTACTTTCTTGCCAGCCGAATCCTTAAGGTCATAAAATTCAACGAGCTTCTAGCGGGATGGCGGAAGCTCTGAATCGCCTTCATTCACCTTAAAGTCCACTTTGGAACGCGAGGTCTCCTCTCCCTCCACGTCACTTTGCTCCAAGCCCAGGCCGACCGCGCGACCGACACTCTGCAAGGTTCGGACCGGAATCTGCGTAGCTGATCTCACCAAGCCACAGGAACTCAGTCCAAGTGCACCCAGAAGGGCCAACGGAAGCAATAGCTTTTTCATAGGTGCCTCTAATTACCCACGGACGAGCTCTCAGGTCAAACTTACAATCTGGTTGCGCAATTTTGAAAATCTCTCACCCTCGACCTCCAAGCAAATGAAAAGCCTCTTTCTTCTCTTTCTCTCCACGTTTTTAGTCGCCGCGGATCCGATCCCGGAATTCTCACGCCAGCCTTATCTCCAACTCGCTACCGATGACTCGATCCGCGTCGTCTGGCGCTCCCGTAAGGAAATGACTCCGAGAGTCGTCTTTGGATCCACGGTCGACAACCTCTCGTCGAAGGTTCCCGCAGCCCAAATCCTCACCCGCACCCATCCTTCCCTCGGTGAGGACAATCCCATCTTCAAGGACGCTCCCGTGGACACCCGCCAGTTCGAGGCCACCATCACCGGGCTCAAGCCGCTGACCAGTTACTACTACGCGATCTACGATGGCGACAAGCGCCTCACCCCTGCGGATCCCTCCTACCGTTTCAAAACCAGTCCCGTTCCCGACAAAGAGACTCCTGTTTACTTCTGGGTCGTAGGTGATTCCGGAACCGGCGGCAATGCGCAAGCCCAGGTCCACACCTCCATGGTCGAGCACACCGCCAAAACCGGACAGCCAATCGATTTCTACATTCACGTCGGCGACATGGCCTACGGATCAGGCACCAATAAGGAATTCAGCGACCGCTTCTTCAAAATGTATGGGCCCACTCTCCGTAACACCGTCTGCTGGCCCTCCATGGGCAACCACGAAGGCCGCACTTCCAAGGGAGCCACCGGCGTGGGCCCCTACTACGACGCCTACATCTGCCCCACCAAGGGCGAGGCCGGTGGTCTTCCCTCCGGCAAGGAAGCCTTCTACTCCTTCGACTACGGCAAGATCCACTTCATCTGCCTCGACTCCCACGACCTGGACCGCCGCCCCACCGGCGAAATGGCCCAGTGGCTCAAGGCCGACCTTGAAAAGACCAAGGCCGAGTTCCTCGTCACCTTCTTCCACCACCCGCCCTACACCAAGGGCTCCCACGACTCCGATCGCGAAGGCCAGCTCATCGAAATGCGCGAGCACATCATGCCCATCCTCGAAAGTGGCGGCGTTGATCTCGTCTTCACCGGCCACTCCCACATCTACGAGCGCTCCATGCTCATCGATGGTGCCTATCAAACTCCTTCCGTTGCCAAAGGCGTCATTCTTGATGACCGCGATGGCGACCCCAATGGCGACGGCCCCTACCGCAAAAGCGAAGGCCTCACCCCAAATAACGGAACCGTCTCCGTCACCACCGGACACGGTGGCACCACCAATCGCCGCTCCGGCACCCACCCTCTCATGCGCCGCATCATCCTTGAGAACGGCTCCTGCCTGATCACCATCAAGGACGACACCATCCTCGGCGAAATGCTCAATCTCAACGGCGAAATCCGCGACACCTTTGCCATCAAGAAAAGCGGAGTGGTCACCCACACCGCCATCGAAAACCCCTGGCAGCCCAAACCTCTCCGCCCTAAAAAGAAGCCCAGCACTCCAACCGCACCACGAGGTGCCACCGCCCTCATCGACAAAGGCGCAACGTGGTCCTACCTCGCCGGCTCTCATCCTGCCGGCGATCCCACCGACTGGGCCGCTCCGGAATACGATTGCTCGGACTGGAAAACCGGTAAAGCCGGCTTCGGCTACGGCGACAACGATGACACCACCGAACTCAAAATGCGCGGCAAGTTCACGACCGTCTACATCCGTAAGGAATTCGACCTCCCGGCTGGTGCCAATCTCAATAAACTCGGCCTTTCCGTCTCTTACGACGACGCCTTCATCGCCTACCTCAACGGACACGAGGTCCATCGCCAGGGAGTTGATAACAAGCAAGGTGCCGAGGCCGACGGGTTCACCAACCACGACGCCAATAAGACATTCGAATATTTCCCGCTCAAGAGTGTTTCCAAGCTCCTCAAGCCCGGCCAAAAGAACGTCCTCGCCATTGAAGGTCACAACGTGAACATCAAAAGCACCGACTTCACCCTTCATCCCCGTCTTCTTCTCGGGAAGTAGGCATGATCTGGTCGCGCCTCCTCGCCCTGCTTCTGGTCATTGCCCCGGCAACCTCGCCGGGGCACACCGACATCTCGGAAACGATCAAGGCACTCAGTGCCAGGATCGCCGGGGAGCCCACCGCCGACCTCTACTATCAACGCGCCACCGAGTTCCGCGCCCTCCGCGAATCAGAACACGCCATCGAGGACCTCCGCGCTGCTCTCAAGCTCGAACCAAATTTCCGCGAGGCCAAGATTTCACTCATTCAAGCACTCGGAAAAAGTGACGAAGCCCTCGCCTTGGCCACCTCATATATGGTCGGCAGCCACTCCGCAAACAGCGGTATCGAGGCAGCCTACCTTGTCGCCAATATTCACCATCTCCGGAGCGAAAACGAACAAGCTCTCGCCATTTGTGAAAAGATTCAAGACCTTGCCAAAACTCACGAGAACACCATCGACCTCCTTCACGCCGAAGTCCTTCTCGACCTCGACCGCCCCTCCGATGCCGCTGCCATCTTGAAGCAATCCTGGAAACGTACGAAATCAATCGTACTCCGAAACAACTGGATCGACCTCGCTCTTACCGCCGGACAAACCGCCGAAGTTCTTCCGCTCATCAACGAGGAACTCTCCTCCTCCCGCTTCCGCTCCTCCTGGCTCATCCGCCGCGCCCGCGCCTCCCTCATTCTCAAAAAGCCAGAGGCAACCCGCGCCGACCTTGACGCCGCCCTTCAGGAAATCACCCCCCGGATTCACCCCGACCGGCCGGACCTGACCCTCATCGCCGACCGAGGCCTCGTTCATGCCCTCATGGGTAATCCTGACCTCGCCAAGCGCGACCTCAAACAGCTCAAAGAATCAAAGCTCCCCTCGTCATACTACCGCCTTCTCAGCGACCAGCTCTCTGGAAACTGATTCCGCACCCCGCCCCGCACGAGCTGATTTTCACCGAATCTTCTCACCCCCTTCATCATCTCTCCACACCCGGAAGGCAGGCTCAGGTCTGAAATGAAGACCATCCACACTTCCCGCTACGACATTCTCATCGCAGAGCACACCGGCATGTGCTTCGGCGTCCGCCAGGCCATCGAGACCACCCAGGAGGTCCTCAAGACAGGCCCCGCCACCATTCTTGGACAGCTGGCGCACAATCCCATCGTCAAATCCAATCTCGCCTCCCGAGGCGCACGCAACGGCGAGCTCGCTGGTTCCGATGCTCCCACCAAGCGCGTCATCATCACCGCCCACGGAGCATCGGACCGCGACCGCAAACGCTGGCACGACGCCGGATATGAGGTCACTGACACCACCTGCCCGCTTGTCAAAGTGGCCCATCGCAAACTCGCCAAAGTCGTCGCCGATGGCTACCAACCCGTCATTATCGGCAAAGAAGGTCACGTCGAAGTCTGCGGCCTTCAGGGCGATTTCCCCAATGCCCGCATCATTTTGCACCCCGACGACATCGCTGAAATTCCCAATGTCAACCGCATCGGGATTATCTCGCAAACGACACAGCCCATCGATCGGGTCCGCGCCCTTGTCGCCGAGGTCCGACGCCAACGTCCCGAGATCGAGGTCGTCTACTTTGACACCGTCTGCCATCCCACCAAGGACCGGCAGTCTTCTCTCCACGAACTTTGCCAGGCCTCCGAACTGGTCTTCGCAATTGGCGGCAAAAACTCAAACAACACCGCCCAGCTCGCCCGCACCGCCCGCCGCCTCGGCTGTCGCGCCCACCACATCGAAAGCCAGGAAGAGATCCAGAAAAAATGGCTCGAAGGCATCACCAAAATCGGGCTCACTGCCGGAACCTCGACCCTCGATAGAAGTCTCGACGCCGTCGCCGCATATCTTCAGACACTCGCGCAATCCAAAGCCGGACTCAATCAAGTACGACAAACTCTTTAGCTGTCTCTTATACACATCTCCGAGCCCACGAGACCGAGGCTGATCTCGT
>CAJXVQ010000016.1 GCA_913060685.1 uncultured Verrucomicrobiales bacterium | reverse complement strand
CGAGATCAGCCTCGGTCTCGTGGGCTCGGAGATGTGTATAAGAGACAGCAAACACCCCGACACCAGCCAGGAAATCGAAACCCACTTCACCGTCGAGTCTCTTTAGCCTATGGAACTTAGGCTTCAGTCTGAAGGCATAACCTAGGCCCTTCACCAAGGCTCAAGGCCAATAAATCAGATTAAATTGAGCATATTATAGCTCAAAACAATCAAATCAGTTTTTTTTGCGCGCTTATTCGCCCATATCACAATCAAGAAAAGGTTGACTTTGCGCATTTTACCTCTCACATTATTAATCATAAAGCCATTTTGCGCGGATTATGACTCAACCCGAAACACTCACCGAAACCCAACTCGAGGAACTCATCGGCAAACGCCTGAAACAGCACCGTCTCGGTCAAAACCTCAACCAGACCGAACTCGCCAAGCGCGCCGGCCTCGCTCGCCGCACCATCACCTCTGTCGAAAACGGCAACGGCTGCACCCTCGGCACCCTCATTCGTCTCGTCCGGGCCCTCAACATTGAGCACACCTTTGAAGAACTCATGAAACCCCTCCCCCTCAGCCCCAACGCAATCCGCCAGGCCCAGATCCTCGCCGAACCCACTCGTAAATACGCCTCAAAGCCCCGAAAAAAACCACCCGAAACCGGAGACTGGGTTTGGGGAGATGAAAAGCCATGACCTCCGCAACCGTCACTCTTTTTGGGACTGAGATCGGCTCGGTTGCTTGGGACGAGGAACAGCAACTCGGGCTCTTCGAATACGCGCCCGCTTTTCTCCGCAGCAAGATCGAAATCTCCCCCATCCACATGCCTCTCGCCGAAGGCGTCTATCAATTCCCGACGCTCTCTCACGACACCTTCAAAGGCCTGCCCGGCCTCCTCGCCGATTGCCTTCCCGATAAATTCGGCAATCTCCTCATCGACCAATGGCTCACCCGCGAAGGCCGCACCGCCGCCTCTTTCAACCCCGTCGAGCGCCTTTGCTATCTCGGGAGCCGCTCCATGGGCGCTCTCGAATTCCTCCCGGCCCACCACGCCGAGAAACCAGATCGTGAGCTCCAGATTGACGCTCTCATCCATCTTGCCAATGCAGTCCTCGCCAACCGCACCGAACTGAAAACCACGCTCATTCCCGAGCACGAAGACCAAGCCCTCGCCGATATCCTTCGTGTTGGCACCTCTGCCGGAGGCGCCCGGGCCAAAGCCGTGGTCGCCTGGAATCCCAAATCCGGTGAAATCCGTTCCGGCCAAGTCCCCCTTCCTCCCGACTTCGAACCCTGGCTCATCAAGTTCGATGGCGTTGATGGCAATGCCGACAAGGAACTGGCCGATCCCCTCGGCTACGGCCGTATCGAATACGCCTACCACCTCATGGCCCGCGCCGCCGGCATCACGATGAGCCGCTGCCGCCTCCTCGAGGAAAACGGGCGCGCCCACTTCATGACGCGCCGTTTTGATCGCACCCCCAATGGCGGAAAACTCCACCAACAAACCCTCTGTGCCCTCAGCCACTACGACTTCAATACCGCGGGCGGATACTCCTACGAGCAAGCCTTCCAACTCGCCCGCCGCCTCAGCCTCCCCCAGCCCGACCTCACCGAGCTCTACCGCCGCGCCGTCTTCAACATCCTCTCCCGCAACCAGGACGATCACACCAAAAACATCTCCTTCCTCATGGATCGCCGCGGCACCTGGCATCTCGCGCCCGCCTATGATGTCACCTACTCCTACAACCCCGACGGAGCTTGGACGAGCCGCCACCAAATGACCTTCAACGGCAAGCGCGACGAGTTCACAAACAAAGACCTCTTCACCGCAGCGCAAGCAGCCGACGTCAAACCCCGCCAAGCCAAGGAGATCATCACCACCCTCCATCAAACCCTCCAAAAATGGCCTCTTTTTGCCGATCAAGCCAAAGTCCCGGAAAATCTCATCTCGGGAATCGCCCGAAACTTCCGAAATCTCAACGCGCGATAGCCACCCGAACTTGTAGCTCTCGACATTTCCCAACGAGCTGACTACCCCCTCTCCCGCTCATGACCCTTCTTTCTGCCAACGAACTCCGCCTCGCCTACGGCCACCAAACTCTTCTCGACGGAGTCACCCTCGCCGTCGCCGCTGGCGAAAAAGTCGGCCTCGTCGGGCGCAACGGTTGTGGAAAAACGTCCCTGCTCAAAATCATCGCCGATGAGAACAAGGCTGATTCCGGCGACATCTCCAAACGCCGCGGCCTTCGCATTGGCTACCTCCCGCAGGAATTCGAAATCGATCCCGCCCTCTCGGTCTATGACAACATCGCCGCTGGCGCAGCAGATGTTGTCGAAGCGATCACCCGCTATGAAAATGGTGATGGCACCGAAACCGAACTCGACGAATTGCTCACCCTCATCGAGCACGCCGAGGGATGGGATCTCGACGCCCGCATCAACTCACTTTCCAATGCCCTTGGCACCCCGCCGCTCGAAGCCGAAACCGGCCCCCTCTCCGGTGGAGAAAAACGTCGAGTCGCCCTCTGCCGGGCCCTCGCATCCCAACCCGATCTCCTCCTCCTCGACGAGCCCACCAACCACCTCGACTCCGAATCCATCCGCTGGTTGGAGGACTTCCTCAAAACCTACGGCGGCGCTGTCATCTTCGTCACGCACGACCGCTACTTCCTCAACGTCATCGCGACCCGCATCATCGAGATTTCCGATGGCAAGGCCTACTCCCATCCCGGTAACTACACCGCCTTCCTTGAGTCCAAGGCCATCCGCCAGGGCATCGCCGAAAACGCCGAGAAGAAACGCCAAAAATTTCTCAAGGATGAGCTCGAATGGGTTCGCGCCGGAGTGAAAGCCCGTACCACCAAATCCCGCTCGCGGGTCGACGCCTTCTACAAAATCAAAGACAAGGACGCTCCTGTCAAAGAGGGCGAAATGGACCTCCTGATTCCACCGCCTCCCCGCCTCGGCAATACCATCGTCGACCTGGAGGACGTCTCATTCACCTACGACACCGACAAAGACTCATCGGGCCAGGTCTCCTCCGCCCGCACCCTCTTCCGCCACCTCAACCTCTCACTCGAAGAAGGGCAATGCACCGGCATTGTCGGCAAAAACGGCGTTGGTAAAACGACTCTCCTCAAGATTTGTCTCGATCAACTTGAGCCCACCTCCGGGACTGCCGTCCTCGGAAAGCAGGTCAAGATCAACTACATCGACCAATCCCGCATGCAGCTCGATGGCACCGGTTCCCTCCTCGATGAAATCTCGGAGGGCAGCGAGAAGATTTCCTTCGGCAACGAAACCCTCGGCGCCCGCGCTTATCTCAAACGCTTCCTCTTCTCCGACGACCGCATCAACGAACGCGTCGATCTTCTTTCCGGTGGAGAACGCGCCCGCCTCATGCTCGCCAAGGTTCTCAAAACCGGCGGCAACCTCATCGTTCTCGATGAGCCCACCAACGACCTCGACCTGCAATCCCTGCGCATGCTTGAGGAAGCCCTCGCCGCTTTCCCCGGCACCATCATTTGTGTCTCACACGACCGCTATTTCCTCGACCGTATCTGCGACCAAATCGTGGCCTTCGAAGACGACGGAGTGAAAGTCAGCCCCGGCAACTTTTCCTACTATCTCGAAAAACGCCAGGCCCGCGAAAACGCCGCCCGCGCCCAAGCCACCGCCGCCAATCGCCAGGCAAAAAAACGCACCGCCGCCAAGAAGGACAAGCCGCGCAAATTGACCCTCGCCGAAGCAGAGGAACTCAAAACCCTCGAAGACAAAGTCATGGCCTCCGACGAAGCCGTCACCGCCCTTCAAGAAAAACTCTCCTCCTCAGAAGTCCAAACCGACTTCGAGCAAATTCCCGTCGTCATGGCCGAACTTGAGTCCGCCAAAAAGACCGCTGACGATCTCCTTCTCCGCTGGGAATATCTCGAAGAGGTAAAAGCGAACTCGCCAACGACCTAGCAGGAACCGATCCCGAGCTTGAATCCGCACCCGATCCGTGTGAGTCTTCCTGTATGAACTTGGTCTTGGAAATTCCTGACGAACTCGAAGCTGAGCTTAGCGAATCTTTTGAGGACCTTCATCGGGAAATGCTAGAATCGATTGCTGCCCGCGCTTACGCCAAAGGAATTTTTTCACTCGAAAAAGTTCGCCTGTTTCTAAAAGAAGAAAGTCTTTGGCATGCCCGAAACGTTCTTGAAGACCACGAGGTTTGGCCGGGAACAACTGCCGAAAGCGTCGAACAAGACCTAGCAACTCTCGATCGTGCCTTGAAGTGATCGTCATCAGCGACACTTCGATCCTTTCCGGTCTAGTCAAAATTGGGCAAATTGACATTCTGCAAAAACTCTTTGGCAGGGTCATCATTACCGTGGAGATCGTATCTGAATGTTCACACCCGCTTGCTCCATCAGGTCTTGGCGAATTACTTTCAAGCACCTCGGATTGGCTCGTGATTGAAGAATGCGAAGGCCCCTATCACCCGGAAACACGGGCACTCGATAAAGGAGAAGCCAGCGCCATCACCCTGGCCTCGACACTCGACGACCGTCTTCTGCTCATTGATGAACAAGCCGGTCGCAGCATCGCCCGTCAACTCAACATTCCAATCACCGGCCTAATTGGCCTTCTCGGCAAGGCTGCCCAACTCGGACACCTCGACTTCGATTCTGCGGTTCGCACTCTACGAAAAACCGGATTTCGAATCTCCGAAGACGTCATTCGATCGGTTCAAAGGCACCTTCTTGAGCCGATTTTTTTGAAACAGCTTCCTCCTGATTTCGCTTCTTACCTAAAGTCGGATCCCTCTCGAAGGATTACCATGAAGGATGGTGAAGTGAGATCTGCTGAATTTCTCTCTCACGGAGAACTTCAACTTGAGTGGTTTCACGTTGAAGAGGAAGAAGAAGATTATGATGAAGAAAAAGAGCCTCCCTCTGCCCACTTCCTCGGGTTTAGCCTCCTCAAAACAGCTGGAAGCTATGACTCATGGGGAGTCTTTCTCTGGCTTCCCCAGTTCCGGGAATTTGGGGGCTGGGATCAAGATCATCATGCCATGATTTCTTATCCGAATGTTTCGTGGGAGCAAATCATTCGCGACCCCACTTGGTTTATCAACGGCCAATGGTATCCCGATCAGATCCCACACCGAAAAATAACCCCCTCCGATTTTCCTCCAAAATTCTAACCTCTGCCTTACCAATATGAGTGAAATCCCAAACTGTCCCGAGTGCCAATCCCAATACGCCTACGAAAGCGGCCCGCTTTTCGCCTGTCCTGATTGTGGACACGAGTGGTCGGCCGAAGAAGCAGCGGCGGCTGCCGAGGCCGCTATTCTTCGCGATGCCCACGGCAATGAGCTCAACTCCGGCGACTCGGTGCAACTCACCAAGGACCTTAAGGTCAAAGGCACCTCCACCACTCTCAAGATCGGCACCAAGGTGAAGAACATCCGCATCAATCCCGGAGCCGATCACGACATCGACTGCAAGGTCGATGGCATCGGTCCCATGAAACTGAAGTCACAGTTTGTGAAGAAAATCTAAGGTTGAAAACTCAGCTCAATGCTTTCGAGGATGGGCTTTGATTTGTTCTCGGTAGTGTCAGTGAGTTTGACCTCAAATTGAAATCCGTATCCTTCGGGAAGCGATTTAAGAGCCAAAGATGCAGGTGTCTTTTTGATCTGCTTGGAGAAGCCGGGAAGATAGTCATACGCTTCCTTCACTTCCTGCCAATCCGACCACGTATCGGTTTTACCATCGTTGTCGATATCTACTCCGACACGAACCTCGGCATTCTCGACCCATGGCCCGGGACTCACGTAGTCAGTCTTCTGCTGGGTCGCGAGATAGAAACGCCCCTCGGCAAAACAAATATCAGGATCGGGATGGCCCTTGCCGATCTTATCGCACCACTGAAACTCTTTCGTGAGATCTGAAGTGGTAAACCAACCCACACTCATTTGATGCCCCCCGATGGGATCATAGTCCCCAAAGAGATAATACTGTCCTCCGACACAAATCGCGGCCCAGTCGCCATAAGCTTCCTGCTCAGGCTCGTGAATTTCAAACTCGCCGATATTGGTGTTCCAATCCGGATGCTGAAGCCAATGCGGATGTTTGTAGCTGCCCATCTTTCCAGTGGGAGTGGTCCGGTTGTCGACCGCATGGTTCTGGATCTCGAATCCGCTCACCCCATTCTTGCTGGTGGCTCTTCCCGCCAGAGGTGAATCCCACGAACGCTTGTTCGCACTGATCGGACTCCAGTCCTCATAAATGACGTGGAAGTTTCCTTCCAGGTCGCGAATGAAACCGCTGTCCGATCCGTGTGAGGGATCTTTGAAAGCCATCCCTTTGTTTTCGCCGGGCAAGCCGTCGGTGAGATTATTATCGACATAAACGTGGGGATCCTGATCGTTGGGATAGTCGTAATAAATGTAGGTCTTCCCGTCGGCATATTCGGCACTGGTGACCCATCGTGAAAAGCCCTCGGTCACCGGGCCGTGATGCACCCAGTTGACCATGTCCTTGCTCTGCCACGCATGGTAGCCGCCTTTTGAAGGCTTCAGTCCGCCGGGGGCATCGTATTGATTTGCGAAACGGGTGGTTTTGAGAGGAACATCAAATCCCTCCAATTCGGCGTCTTCCGCAAGATGCTTCGCCGCAGGCTTGTTCTTTGCTCCTTTTTTACGCCCTCCCTGTCCCCCGCCGTAGCGGCCAAACATCCAATAGTTGTCCGGCCCGATTGTTAAAAGAACAGGCGCATCGGCCAAATTTATCGGGCCCAGATTGGGCGTGGCATTCCAATTCTGCCAAATAGGAGATTGAGTCAAGGTAATGGCCGCGGCCGACTTCTTACTGTCAAAACGTTTCACGACACTTCGAAAGACCCCCGTCTTTTCAGAGGGAGAAATTGCGCCCTTCCCTACATCCAGCCCGCTTTGCGAAGCCTGCGCCCCGGTCCAGTCAGCTTCCGAAGCAACGACCCAAGAGCCGTTTGCAAGCGCCGGCGTAATCAGCAGAAGAGATCCGAGTGAGTGACGAACGAAATGTGGAATTTTCATGACTCCAACAATACGGAGGGCTCCAGGCGATTCTGTAGGGTTTTCTCGACAGGTTGTTTTGAAACAATCACGGCTTCAATCTCGAGGTCTTCAACCACGATCACAATCGTCGCGGCATAAAGGATCCCGCTCATCAGTGATTGGATCGGAGGAATTCAAATGATACTTTCCAGCTTCGTCCGCTATGAAGTTCCCCATCATCACTTTTCTCCTCTCGTCCCTTCTTCCCCATTCACTCTCGGCGGCAGAGCCTGACCCCAAGTCGCTGGAGTTCACCAAATGGACGCCCAACTTCCAGGTTCCCGACCCTGTCGCAATCTCCTTCGATGAAAAGGGCCGGGCCTACGTCACACAAACGCAACGGCGCAAGGCCAACGACCTCGACATCAGGAATAACCGCGACTGGATCACCAACGATCTCTCCTTCACCTCACCCGACGACAAACGCGCCTTTTATCGGAAGGTTTTCACGGCAAAGAACAGCGACAAGAACAAGCGAAGGGTAAAAGATTACAACAAAGATGGTCGCCACGACATCCTCGACCTTCAGGCACTCAGCGAGCGCATCCACCTCATCGAGGACACCAATGGCGATGGATTCGCCGACAAAACTTCCGTGTATGCGGAAAACTTTCAGGATGAGATCGCAGGGATCGCGGCCGGTGTCCTTCATCACGATGGCGATGTCTACACCACCATCGTCCCGGATGTCTGGAAACTCCGTGACACCGATGACGATGGCAAGGCAGACACCCGTGAATCAATCGCCTACGGATTCGGAGCTCACCTTGCCTATGCCGGTCACGACATGCACGGCCTCACCGTTGGCCCCGATGGTCGCATCTACTGGACGATTGGTGACAAAGGGGTGGGCGTAAAATCCAAGGAAGGTCGCCATTTCAAATACCCCAACCAAGGAGCCGTTCTCCGTTGCGATCCGGATGGCCGCAACTTCGAAGTCTACGCCCGTGGTCTTCGCAATGTTCAGGAGATTGCCTTCGACCAATACGGCAACATGTTTGGTGTCGATAACGATTCGGACCGTCCCGGCGAAAAGGAGCGCTTCATCTACATCGTGCAACACATGGACGCCGGCTGGCGCTCCAACTGGCAGTATCGCAAGGGTGAATTTAATCCGTGGATGGACGAGAACCTCAGCGTTCCCTATCAAGAAAACCAGCCCGCTTACATCCTCCCACCCATCAGTCTCTACAACAACGGGCCGGCGGGCATGGCCTTCAATCCCGGGACCGCACTTGGCGAAGAATGGAAGGATTACTTCTTCCACACCAGCGCACCCAACGGTCAGCAGTGGGCCTTCCAGGTCGAGGAGAACGGAGCCTCCTACAAAATGGTCAACGATCTGCAGATCGGGAATGGCGTCCCCATCGTTGGGATCAACTTCGGACCAGATGGCGCGCTCTATGGAGTCGACTGGGGCGGCGGCTACCCCCTCAATCAGAAGGGCGCCATTTGGAAGTGGGATGTCAAAATTAAACATCCGCTTCGCGAGCAAACAGCCGAACTCTTAAAAGCAGATTATTCGAAAACCTCCATTCAAAAACTCATCGCCGCCTTAAATCACCCCGACCAACGGGTTCGCCTCAAAGCGCAATTCGAATTGGTGAAACGTGGCGCCCGGGCGGAATTAACATCGGCCACGAAACAAGGCACGCAGATCTCAAGAATTCATGCCATCTGGGGATTGGCCCAACTCGCGCGAAAAACAAAGAATATCTATCCTGATCTCCTTCAACTCACTTCCGACAAAGATCCCGAGATTCGTTCCCAAGCCGCAAAAATGTGGGGTGATTTCTTCTCAGCAAAGCTCGCTCACCATCAAGCACCGAAGCCAGAAAACCAATTATTACAGGACGAAGAATTGCTTAATCTCCTTGAGGATGGTTCGGAGCGCGTCAAATTTCACGCCGCTATAGCGGTGGGTCATCTAGCGGAACCTGGCAGTGCCCAACTTCTTCTGAAAATGGCACGCACCATCCCGGACGAAAGTCACACATACCTCCGCCATGCCGCCATCGTCGGTCTCACCGGATGTGCTTCGACTGATTTTTTAACAGCACTGGCAAGAGACGAATCCGAGCTTGTTCAAAAAATCGCCGTCGTCGCCCTGAGACGCCGGGCTGATCCTGCCGTCGCCGAATTTCTCAACTCCAAATTCGAGCAAGTCGCCGCCGAAGCCGCCCGCGCCATTCACGATGACTGGACGATTCCCAAAGCAATGCCTGCTTTGGCGGATTCTCTCGAAACAACTCCGTGGATCAAAAACGAATCCTTCATCCGCCGCGCCATCAACGCCAACTTCCATCTGGGAACCTTGGACGCGGCAAAGCGCGTGGCCACATTCGCGCTCCGCTTCGGCGTGCCGGAAGAACTCAAGCTCGACGCCCTCGATGCCCTCTCCAAATGGACCACACCCGCCGAACTTGACCGGGTCGTCGGACGCTACCGGCCCCTTGAGCAACGCGCCCCCTCGATTGTCGTCGTAGCGCTCAGCGAACACCTCACCGCGCTACTCTCCAGCCCAAGCCAAAAAATTCAAAGCCAGACGATGAGCTTGGCACGATCCTTGAAAATTGAGATCCCGGCACAGGCCCTTGTTGCCCTTGCTGGTAATAAAGTCTCTTCTTCCGAACTTAGAATCGAAGCCCTCCGCTCCCTCACTGCACAAAAGCACCCCGGGATTGAAACTCTTCTGACCAACTCAATGGAGGCGAAAGACGAAGAGATCCGAATCGCCTCTCTCCAGCTTCTCGCCAAGGTAAACCCGAAAGCGGCCCTCGACTCCGCAAAAAATAGTCTTTCTCAAAACCCGGGCTCGACACGCGAGAAACAAAATACCATTCGCCTCCTGACAAAAGAACTTGCCTCGGCAAGCGGAGATCAAGTTCTCGAGAGCTTGCTCACTCAGTTCGACCAAGTTCCCCTTGCCCTCCAGCTCGATCTTGCCGAAGCCGCTGCTTCCCGAAAACTCAAAGCCCCGGCTCCTGATTTTTCACACACCCTCCAGGGAGGTGACGCAGTCAAAGGTAAGGCCCTTTTCATGAACCACCTCGCCGCTCAATGCATCCGCTGCCACAAGGTCGGGAAAGGGAAAGGAAGCGACATCGGACCAAACCTCCAGTCGGTTGGATTAAAAGATCGTTCCCACCTCCTCGAATCCATCGTCGAGCCACAGAAGGTCATCACCGAAGGATACGGAACCATTTCACTCACCCTCAAAAACGGAAAATCAGTTGCCGGTCTTTTCCATCGTGAAAAGAAGGGCCTGATCGAGATCCGCGATGCCGAAGGAAAAACCACCAAAGTCAAATCGAGCGAGGTGAAGGAGCGCAGCCCCGTCATCTCAACCATGGCTCCCATGGGCCTGATCCTGAAAAAGCGCGAAATCCGTGACATGATCGAATATCTCGCCACTCTGAAGGCCGCCAAAAAATAGGCGTTCACGAGATTTTTCCTTCCGTTTCGCTGCCAGTAGAGTTTCGTCGGAGTTGTGGATGTTTTTTTACTCGTTACCTACCTGCTGATCGCGCTCGTCTTTTCGTTCCTATGCTCGGTCTTTGAGGCCGTTCTCCTGAGTGTTCGGCGGCCCTACATTGAGGCGCAGAAAGAAGACAAACCAAACAATGCCGCTGTTTGGGATGCTCTTGCAAACGACTTAAACCGCCCATTGTCGGCCATCCTCATCCTGAACACGGTCGCCCACACCGTCGGTGCTGCCGGCGTTGGAGCCCAGGCCATGAAAATCTTCGGAGATGCTCCGCTGACGACTGGAATCATATCAGCATTCCTCACTCTCCTCATTTTGATTCTCTCCGAGATCATTCCGAAGACACTTGGTGCCGTCTATTGGAAGCAACTGGCCCCATCAACCGGAATCATGCTCACCACCCTGACTAAAATAATGTCCCCACTCATCTGGGTCACTGAGAAAATCACCAGTGGTATTTCCAGAGGTAAGAAAAAGGGAGCCTTTAGCCGGTCTGAGTTTATCGCGATGGCTGATATTGGAGAAAAAGAAGGTGCCATCGAGGAAAGTGAAGGGAGAATCGTTAAAAACCTTTTTGGCTTGCGTAAAATGCTCGCAAAGCATGCGGCCACTCCCAGGACCGTGGTCTTTGCTTTACCGGAAACTTGCACCATCGAAGAGTTCATGAGCGCCCATTCAGCCAAACCGTTTTCACGGATTCCGATTTACGAAACAAGCCTGGATCACGTGACTGGGTTTGTCCTGAAAGTCGATCTCTTCCAGGCGCAAGCTGAGGGGCAGTCGCAACGCACCGTGGGCGAATTCAAGCGTCTTCTCCACACGATTCCCAACACCCAAAATCTCTCCGATCTCTTCAACAGCATGATCGCCGACCGGATCCACATCGCCTCAACCCTCGATGAATTCGGCTCCTTCGCCGGACTCATCACCCTGGAGGATGTCATTGAAACTCTTCTCGGAATCGAAATAATCGATGAGGTCGATGACACCGAAGACATGCAGCAGAAGGCTCGCGATCTTTGGAAAAAACGCGCAAAAAAGATGGGCCTCGAACTTGCCGAGTTCGACACGACCGGAAACGACTCAAAAGAATGAAAGCTTCAAAACTCCAACACCTGATGAGCGCCGCCATGCTCATCTCCGCCAGCCTTGCCCACAGCAAGACCAACGTCCTCTTCATCGCGGTCGATGACCTCCGACCTGAACTCCGTTGCTATGGAAACAAGGATATCCATTCTCCAAATATTGACGCCCTTGCGGCGCGTGGAACGCTCTTCGAAAGAACCTACTGTCAGGTCGCAGTTTGCGGGGCATCGCGAGCAAGTCTCATGACGGGGCTTCGTCCCGAAACCACCCGTTGCTGGAACTTCAAAACACCGATGCGTGAGATGAACCCCGAGGCCCTCTCCATGCCCCAACATTTCAAGGCACACGGTTACGAGGCCATCTCCATCGGTAAGATCTACCACGCCAGCAACGATGACTTCCCGCAAGGTTGGTCCGAAAAACCACAACGTGGACTGGGCGCTCAATACGCCTCGCCCGCTGGCGTGGCGGCTCACAGAAAAGCAATGCGCATTCAAAGATCCACCGGCGTCCGTTCCAACGGCCCGGCCAGCGAGAATGGCGGCGACGTCAGCGATGAGGCTTACAACGATGGCATGGTGGCCAAGACAGCCGTCGAACGCTTGAAAAAGTTGGCGGCGACAGACAAACCCTTCTTCCTTGCGGTCGGCTTCAGCAAGCCCCACCTCCCCTTCAATGCTCCCGGCAAATACTGGGATCTTTACAATCGATCCAAAATCACGGTCCCGTCACGAGACAAAGTCACCAATGGCCTTCCCTACGACGGTTCATCTTGGGGTGAGCTCAAAAACTACTCGGACATCTCAAAAAAGACCAAGTCTCTCGACGACGAGCAAACCCGTGAACTCATCCACGGCTATCGTGCTTCGGTTAGCTACATGGACGCTCAAGTAGGACGCCTCATCAAGGCGCTGGAAACAACTGGCCTCATTCAAAATACCATCATCGTTCTCTGGGGTGATCACGGCTACTATCTCGGCGACTATGGTGAATGGTGTAAGCACACCACTTACGAGGTTGCCGCCAAAGTCCCCCTGATTGTGGCCGCACCAAAGTTCAAAGGAGGCCAACGAACCAAAGCGCTCACCGAACTCGTGGATCTTTTCCCAACCCTCTGTGATCTCGGCGGAATTCCGGTTCCGGACGGACTTCATGGTGTTTCGCTCAAGCCCGTTCTTAATAATCCGTCCACTCCGTGGAGAGAAGCAGCCTTCAGCCAATACTTCAAAAACAAGCCGGGCGTTGGCAAGGTCCTCGGCACGAGCATCCGCACCGATCGCTATCGCTACACCGAATGGCGCAAGAAGGATCAAAACGGTTCCCTTGAAGACATCACCCTCCTTGATCTCCAGGAAGATCCCGGAGCGACAAAGAACATCGCTGCCGACCCTGCGCATGAACCACTTCTGAAAAAGCTCGCCAAACTTGCCGGACAATCCGGCAAGGGCGTCAAACCTTCTCCTTCGAAGAAGTAGCCGCTTACTTACTCGGGGATTTCAAAAGAGAATCGGAAGTATTCTTCACCTCCCGTAATCGGCACCTGGAAGCTCAAGCGGTCAACCACCGAATCACCGGAAGTCACGCGCTCACTGCCGGTGAAGGCGGTCTCATCGACGCTTGTCCAAGTCTTAAGGTCACCACTGGTTTGCAAAACCATCTTCACCTCAACGCCGGCCCGAAGGGTCACGCTACTGGTGAGCATCTGATTCGTCAGATCGAAGAGATGAGAAGGGCTCAACTGGTCCCGGGTCACCGGACTTCCGCCCAGGATAAACTCTTGCAGCACGCTCCAACCATCATTGTCCGGATCGGCATCGTCATCGGAATTTCCAAAGCCCAGCTTCCAGGTCTCGTAGTCTACGACCTCATCGCTTCCAGGCGTTCCACCCGTAGTTTGACTCGCCCGCCAGCTCTCAGCCAGCGAGTGATCCGGCGCACAAGTCGGCACTGCGAGAACAAGCGATGATCCACTTCCATCAGGCAAAGCAGGCCACGGTGGATCATCGGAATACTGAAATGATCTGACCAGCGAACCATTGGCAAGACGCAGCGTGATCACTTCCCCACCATTCGCGAGCTGGTTTTCAAACGCTCCTGCCACCGGGAGGCCCGCCCCAAATCGAGCTTCGAAGTCGACAAGGTTCGAGACAACCACCACCCGTTCGCCGGGAGCCAAAGTCGTTCCTCCGGGGAAGGTGAACTCCACGGCATCGGTAATTTGCAATCCGGTGAGATCGAGTGAATCGCTCTCGCTGATGTTCAGAAATTCAAGATATTCGGCCCCTTCGTTGGAGCCTTCCGGATTGTAGAAAATCTCAGAGACGACGAGGGTGTCGACGGAGGGTAATGTTGTCGAGCCAGTCGCCGTCACGGTGATTGAATCGGTTCCAACCAAGGATCCGGAATAATCGTAGGTCTCCAAAGCGATCAAATTGTTGCCAGGAGCCAGTGCCACCGAAATCTCCCAGGCATTCGTGCTGGTCCACCTGACTGGAATTGCCTGATCTGATCCCATCAATCGGAATTCGTCGATATCCACCCACCCCTGACCCGCGATGGTCACAGGGCTGGATGAACTTATGAAATCATTTCCTCCGTTTGTCGTGATCGAAAACTGGGTCTGGGACACTTGGGACGACACTTGATTCAGAATATAGTTGGAGCGCGTATTGATGTAACTCAAATCATCACTGAAGACATTGCCTCCCGGCACACATTCATCAAAGTGACTGGTCCACCGTGACATCCAGGACTGGTTGTAAACCGTCGAGCAAATATCATGCAGATGTCCCAGATATCGCCGCCGCTTTGCAGGATCCGTCGTAACCTTTGAAAGTTCCCTATTTTCGAAAATGTTCCGCGTCGCACTGAATGCAAAATCATTGTCATGCGGGAAGAAGAGGACCTTCCCATCCGGCCTTCCGTAAAACTGACCGTTGTGCCGGGAGTTTGAAAAGTAGGAATCCCCTGCTCCCGTCGCGCACGCGTATGCCAAAGCACGCAACCATTGATCGACATCCAAGACACTTTCCACTTCTTGCTGCAAAGTCGCATTGGGGAGATCGAACATTTCGGTCATCCGCATGATGGGCTGAAAATCGTCCTGCTCCTGATTATTTTTGATGAGATAATTCCAGCGATAGTCTTCGGGGTTATCTCCCAATGAGGTCACATTGGTACCCTGCACGCTGTCCGGTTGGGGCAACTTGTAGCCGTTTCCATCAGCTGTGGTTGGATAGTAGATGAGCTCATACTCATAGACTGTTCCATCAGATCCGTCCTCGAACTGGCTGTCAAGATAGGTCGACCCATATCGTGCCATTTGCAAAATGGCAGCACTGGTGTGAGCCGGATCAGGCGAGATGACATAGCAAAGGTCGTTGTGCTCTCCTGGAATTCCTCCCGAGGAAGTGGCCATAAGATCGAACAAAAGTTCACGCTGACCAACATTCTGTCCTTCCGAGCGATCAATCGCAATGGTCCGATGGACTCCGCGATAGAGTTGATCCTTTGGAAATCCAAGATTGAATCCAATACGGTTGGTCGCAAGGCGGGCCCGTTGTGACCCCTTCACCCTCACTCCGGCATCATAGTAAACCGTTTGTTCCCGATCAATCACGGTGCAAGTCGTCCGACCATTGCTCATGACATTGACAGGAGCATACATGGAGGCCTGGTCGGTGGGATCCATGATAATCCGGATATTGTTGATGTGGGTCGTCGCCGCCCGTCCGTCTTCGACTTGAAACATCGCGCGGGAATCAGGCCCACCGAGCGGATGAAATTGAGTCGCACCCGGCGTATCCTGGGACTGAACGTAAAACTGTACGACGCGTCCCGTGTTCGAACCAGAGATTGTCCCGGTCCAAATGTTTGATGTTCCCTGCTGGCTCATTGGACTCGATGAAAACGCACCCCCGTTCACCCGATGAAAAAGGGTCGCACCTTCGACTCCGTCAGGATCACTCAACTCGATGCTCACCGTCACCGGTTCCCCGGAGGCCGGCACCACCGGAAAATGAGACAGCGCCTGACCGGTTGGTCCCAGATTTATCACCGAGGTCGAATTTGCGGCACCCGGTGTTCCCTGAAGCTCGGGTCGTTTCAGTCGGGTCGTCATTGGCAGCCGGTTAAAATAGAGCCGCGTATGCAACTGAGGGTCACCGGAAAGCCAACGGGCCCGGAATGAAATTTCATAGTCCTGCCCGTTCACGACCCGTTCTCCATTTGCCAAGGTCGTTTCAGCATGATTGTGCATGTGGCCGGTCGATCCGCTTGCCCGGAGCCGGAGAACATTACCGCCTCCGCTCGGATCAGGAACAATCTCCGCATCACTATGGCTTCCCACGAATCGCCACGCGCTCAAATTCCCACCATCAAAGCTGCCATCAGTGAGAAATTGCCTTGCCGCCCCATCAGGATCCTCAACCACCGAAAGATCGTCGATCAAGAGTTCACCTTCTTCCAACAAACCAAAGACAAAATCACGCCATTGATTATCGGGGCCAACCTTACTGGCAGCAGCAGTTCCTCGATAACTGTAGGTCTGCCAAGTCGTCCGGGTGAGCTCATCACTGGCGGCCCAGGCACCTGGGAGGGAATTATCGGCGCGTGGGTCAAGAAGCTCGAGAGTTGAGCCGGAACCATCAGCGAGTCCCGGCCATCGGCCACCGTCGACATACCTCAGCGAGTCGGCAGGGTTACGATCGGCATCACGTAAGGTGATCGTTTCTCCACCGCGACCCAGTGATCCGGAAAATGGCCCCAGTATTCTCGCTGCGGGATGTTTCGCTCCCAGTGATACCGGATCTCTCGCCACCACAAGATACTCCCCCGCGGCCAGAGTCGTTCCGAATGGAAACTCATACTCGATTCCCTCACCAAAATCCCAAAGAGATAAATCGATTTCATCCGCACCCCGGTTGTAAAGTTCAAGCCACTGCTCATCCGAGGATCGAGCAGGCTCCCCGGGTCGCCCCGGATCAACAACAATCCCGAAGGAGAGTTCGAGGCCAAAGACAATATCACTACTTCCAAGGGTATTTTGATGAACTTCCACGGAGATCCGGTTGGCACCCGCCACCGCCGTCCCGAGAGGGACAGTCACCGTCACCGGTCCCCCAAAAGTGGCATTCCCCACTCCGTCATTTGCGAAAGTCGCAGCAGTCACCGGACCTGGATCCATGTTAAAACGCTCTACCTCGACTCCGTTGAGATAGAAAATCGCGCCATCATCAACGGCATAGTCGAGAATGAGGGACTGCAGACCATCAGCCTGACCACCCGTCAGCACGAAATCTGATTCGAAATAGTAAGTCACGACCCTGGGGAAATTGCTGGCCGGGCTCGCCAGCTGGGTTTCAAGTGTAAAATCAAGACCGTTGTCAAATCCCAAGCTCCCCGGACCGGAACTCCATGGACCTCCCACGGTGTGCCCGGTGGTGGCCCAGTCGCTCCCAAGATCTGCTCCGGATTCATTGTAGCGCCAGGTCGCGGAACGTCCGAGCAATTCGATCATCTCGATGGTTGGAGGGATCTCGGAAACCGGATCAAGCAAGGGAGGATTATAGCAGATTTCGTTGATCACGATCCCCGTCTCCAGATCAAACTGATTTACAAAGCCCGGTGTCGCCACCATCGGGAAAAGCCAGGCTTTGCCATATTCCAAAGCGCGTCCACGAAGACGATTGGTGACTCTCCTGGCATCCGAGGGTGCCCGCCCTCCACCAGGAAGGAGAAATAATTGTTCATCATCGGCAGGAACCACTCCCAAGTCAGCCTGAGAAATGAGATGCAGGCCGCCCGGTAATAGCGTCACATCAGGAAGTTCAATCACCGTGAGAGGATCACCATTGATCACCAGGGTGAAATCGCCCAAATCCAGAGACTCCGTTCCAGCGTTCTGCAGCTCCACAAAGAAATCGGGATCGCCAGCGGGAGAGACTTCACTGAAAACGGGACCTGTTACCCCGTCAGTGGAAAGAGGGCTTTCGGTCCCTTCAAGAGCAGCCTGGAAAGTGACCGTATCATTCCCGGCGGCGGGATGCAGAGAAACGGCGAGAACATTGTTGCCGGGCACAAGCATGGCGCTGGGCAGCGTCATAAAGCCCGAAGAACTTGGCATGCCAAGATCAGTCAGGGCCCGTGAACTATGATCGACTATTCCCGCAGACATGTTCACCCGCGAAATCTCGGTTCCGTTAAGATAAAAGACCGCTCCGTCCCCAATGGTATGATTCAGCCGCACCGAAGTTGAGCCGGGATCCCCGGAGAAATTAAATTCACTCCGCAGGTAGGCCGGCGCTCCGGTTTCAGACAGGCTGGTCGCGACCGAAGATCCGGGAAATGCGGTATCGAGGCCGTAACGTCCCTCCAAATAGGCACCGACTGCCGTGAATTCCTCAGGTTCCAGATCATCGGAGTAAATCAGTAATTCCGCGATGTCGCCATCGAAGCCACCACTTACGTTGGTCGCATGACGTCCAATTACGATCGGCTGAGGAGTCAGGGCTGCGCCGCTGTCACTTTGAGTGCTCTCGAGAACACCATCGACCCAGATCTCAAATCGGGAGTCCGCGGTATTTCTGCGAATTGCGACAATCTGGAACTCAGAGGTTGAGATGGCACTGGAGGAAACCGGCCCGCCGAGTCCGCTGCCATTGTCGAATCGTTTTTGAAGACCGTAGCGTCCTCCTTGAGCCTTGAGAGAAACCAATGGATTACCGGTGGTAGCCACGCGATCCCAAAGATAAGCGCCACTCCCGTCGGTCACCGACCCCGAACTTGGAGTACTATTCGCCTTAAGGACCGCAAAATAGACGAAGCCGGAGTTCCCGGAAATGCCCGGAGAGATCGAAGTCCGAAATTCATCGTTGCTATCAAATCTCACAGCCGGTTCACCGGATGGGGTGGCGTTGGCTGCGAAGACAGGATTCCCTCCTGCGGTAGCAGACTGGGTTTGTCCATCCCCCGTCGCCGTGTCCGGCCAGGTTGTCAAAGTTTGTCCGTCATTCACCCCGGTGAGATCGGCGGCGCGAAATCGCTCTACAAGATGATCGGTGACGGTGAGCATCGAAGGGCCAGCACCTGCCGTGCCCAAAGGGGCCGGACCGCTGGCCCAAGTGGAGTCATCAAATGAAGCCGCTTCCCAATTGGCTGGCGGAGGATTACTGCCATCGAGAAATGCCCAATCCGCACTACTCTCCAAAAAGGCATGTTGGATGGGAAGCCCCGGAGGTGGAAAGTTATCAGCTCCGGGAGTTCCCCCCATCAAGAGGCTGGTCGTCCATGAAGCACTCTTTGATGAAAGCAGGCCTCCGGATCTCTTTGCCAAGGTTGCGCCCGAACCATCCGCGGCCACCGGCCATTCGCCCGAGTCGCCATAAGTCATGGTATCCATCAGGCGATCAGCCCGATCACGAAGATTCAGAGTCTCACCTCCGTTAGAAAGCTGTCCGAGGAAAGGCCCCTCGGCCGGGATCCCACCCAACGCGGGATCACCTGGATCACTTGCCACCACGATCGTCCCTCCACCGGGCACGATCGTTCCCTCCGGAAAGACAAAATCCACCCCACCTGAAATACGCCACCCCGAGAGATCAACATCGATCGACATCTGGCTATGGAGTTCGATCCATTCCCCCGACTGGCTTACTCCAGGAGGATGATACTGAAACTCATTAAAGGTTACGATGCTATCGATACCGAAGAGCGTGGCAGGCGAAAGACACAGGATAGAAATTAAAATTTTCATGGGGAAAAATGGGGGGAAATGGAAAAAACGACATATCGAGATGACATGCCGCCTGAAGGCAGGTAGATTGCCTTGAGCAATCTTCAGCGACTTTGGCGAGTAAACCATACCAGCAGGTGCAAGCCTGCAAAGAGTAAGATTTACAGATTGCGGTTCACCTTGAATCCAGCTCCCGGCGGTAAAAGGCCTTGGGAGCGACAATTTGGAAAAGGGGGATGATTGCCGCAAATTAGATTCGAATCCAATTGACCGAGCCAAGAGGATCCAGGAGCCCCGATTTCCGAATCTAGGCCTTCCGGGAAAAACCAGTTTTTTCCAGAATCATGTTGGTGATTCCGACTCCTGTCGCAACCAAAGTCACATAGTAAAAATAGTAGACGGTTGAGGCCCCCTCGGTGAACCCGTAGGAGTGCAAACCGACTCCCAACATATTCACTCCCCACCACGAGAAGACGACCACCGATCCTCCCAGGATGCTCATCACATGAAGCCCGATCCCTTTCATCCAACCGGCAAGTCGGGCATGCAGAATAATGAGGGACCAAAGCACGATCAGCAGAGCGCCATTTTCCTTGGGGTCCCATCCCCAAAAACGTCCCCATGAATCGTTGGCCCAAATCCCTCCAAGGATCGTGCCGACAAGCGCGAAAAGAAGGGTAAAGCAGGTGATCCCGTAGACCGCACGTGTCATGAAACGATGGAAGGATTTGGGATCATTCATCACACCGGCAAGTGCCAGATGAACATAAACGATGGAAAGGAAGCAGGCCACCAGACCGCCACAGTAGCCGATCGTCACCGTTACCACGTGAGTGGCGAGCCAGTAATTTGAATCCAGGACCGCACGGAGCGGATCCATGTTGTCCTTGGCGTCACCCAACTCAAAACTGAAGGCAAAGAACAAACCGGCAACACCGAGAGCGGCGCCGAGAGAAAGGAGAACCTTGCGGCGGGTCAGCAACTCGGCAATCGCCAAAATAATCACCGCTCCTGCCGTGATAAAGGGGATCGTGTCGTAGAGATTCGAAACCGGCGGACGCCCTGTAATCACATAGCGGTGGATAATCCCGCCAACCACATAAACCACCCCGATGGCATAGATCCCAGCAGTGAGCCAAGTCATCACCTGCCCGGGTCTGCCATCACGGACCATCCACCCGACCGCTGAAACCAAAAATGCGAACACGAAGAAAACGAGCCCATACATGAAATAATTTTGGTTGTAATAGTTGACCTCGCTCTCGATTTTCGCCCCCTCGCCCCGTGCTTCCGCGCGCTCAGTCAAACCATCTTTCCACTCGGTAAGCTTGGTGAGAAACTCTTCCCCGTTGGGTCGCTTTGCCGCCTCGTTCAGGGACTCCAACGCTTGCATGTCTTGAAGAATCTCAACCGAATTTGTGAGCTCCCCTTTCAAAAACTTCTCAACCTTTGTTCCGATCGACTGCCATTCCTCATCCGCACCTTCCTGAGGGGGAATCCATGCCGGACCGAAGCGAGCAAAGGTAAGTTGGCGATTCAGCTCTCTTTCAAATTCGCGAGCCTCGACGGTATCGAGTCTCTGGGTTGAATTGTAGGTGTCCGTGAGAATAGGCAACCAGAAGCTGAACTGGGCAGCATCCAGCCTTGAATTCAGGAGTTCGTAGATTTCCTGATCCACGTAGGCCAACTGAGTCGGGTCAAGAGAAGGAAGCCCGCCCCTCAAAATGTCCAAGGAATCCCGTATCGCAGTGTAGTTCAGCAAGAGCTGCGCAAAATCGATGGTCTTTTTCTCATTCTTGGAAAGAGCATCTGCGCCATCGGATTTTTGCTTCTCGAGGAGCTCGCCTCCACGATTTACCAACTGGGCAAAACCATCCCTTTCAGCATCACCTCCGGCCTTGATCTCATTGAAACTTAAACGAGCCCGGCGCTTCTTGGTTTCGATCCCGAAGGGCCGCAAAATCTCAGCATCATCCACCCGGAAGATGGGAAGATCATCTGCGAGATAGGGACGAAAGAGGCAGTCCAGATACCACTCGACCGGTCCGATCTTATGGACGGTGCCACCTGACTTCACCTTCATGGTCAAAGATCCATGGAAGGTCATCATTTTGAAACGCGCATAGGTCAGCAGCGGCTTAATCCGCCCGCCATCTTGCACCGGAATATTTGAAGCAATCTCAATAACCTCCTCATTCCAGGGGGAATAGGCGTCAACCTCGCGAATATCACTGTCAGGAATCGCGCCACGAATTCCCAAGCCAATGAGGGCGAACTCGCCGAGAAGAAAGAGAATCACGAGACCCCAACGGAGAGCTTTTGAGCTACTGTTAGGGCCAGATTTGAAAGGAGGTGGAGTCACACTCACGAAGTAGGAATTTTTAAAGGTTGGGTTGTTTCGGCCGGCCCTGTTTTTTTAGGCCGGCTGCTTCCTCCGGCAAAGCGGACGAGCATCACCAGGAAATGAAATAATAGGCCGATCGCAGATGCCCAGAGGGCATATTCGGGCCACTTGTCCGAGGGATTATTGACGATCGCAAAGGTGGAGGACGGAACCTCACCCTCAGCGGCTTTTGTGAAACCCGATTGATAAAGAGTAAACCCGCCATGTCGCGCCGGCTCGTTCATCACAATTTCGTATTCCTCACGTTGTGAGCCATCAATCTTGGTGATGTTACTTTGAAACCAACGTGGAATTTCCGTGCCCGGATGGTTCTCCCCAAAGGTCTTGTGTAGCTCGACCATGAAAGGCATCGGCCAAACCTCCATGAGATACGTCACTCCGTATCGTTTTCCTTCGTGGCTAAAACTGACCGGATAAGGATTCCCTCCCCAGAGAACGAGCCTTTGGATGGTTTCCCCGTCTTTCCCCTTCACCGTAACGTAACAACCCGGCGTGTTTCGTTCCTCGGTTTGGACGTTCTTTTCGACCTCGGTCAAAAAGAACCCGTCGATCACTTCCTCACCTTTCGGCGGAGAACTCGTCGGGGAATCGAGCGCAAGCTCGGAATAAGGCAGGTATTTGTCAATCTGCAGCGTAAAGTCGAACTTCTCGAACGAGACATCCAAGGTGTCCTTCGACCCCAGAGGCTTGATATGCTCGGAGCGAATGATCGCAGGCTTCTCCCGATTCCCGGTTTCATCATAAGAAAAGACCTCGATGTCATACTTGAAAAGCTTCTGTGCGTAGTCTGATTTCTCACCCTGGAGAATTCGCATCTGACCTTCTTCCTTGTAGACACTGGAAACAGCACTTCCTACGAGCAGGAAGAGAATTGCGAAGTGACTCACCAGCGTTCCGGCCTTCTTCCACCCCTTGCGGGCCCGGATAATCCCTCCAAGGAACATATTCACCGAGAGCACCACGATGACCCAGTAGGCACCGGGCAGCGGCAGGAAGATCGCCTTCCCATCTCCCCGGGTTGGAATCACGAATAAAGATTCATAGTCAAAATACTTGTGAATCGTCGTCCACAAGCCGAACCACGGTTGCTCGATCGTTCCGAAGAAAGTCAGCAAAAACAGCAGACTCAGACAGACCACCGCAAGCTCAAATCCGGAAAGTATCCGGAAGATGCGCTTCCCCAATGAGATCTCTTTTTTGGATTTGCTCATATTCTATTCGCTTGTTTCCTCTTCTTCACCCGGCTTTTTGATCTGGCCATCCTCCACCGGAACGAAACTCTGCATGTATTTAAAGAGAGCCTCTCGCTGGGCTTCGACTTCCGCCGCCGGACCGGTCATTTTAAGAGTGATTAAATTACTGGGATGATCGCGGATAACTCCGATCATCGCGTAGCCTTCCTTCGGAGGACGTCCCATCCCGGGGCTGTAGGTTCCGCTTCCCTCCACAAGGTAAGCGTTACGCTCCAGCAAGGCTGTCTTCCCCAGAAAATCCAGCGATTGAACCGGCGTAAGTCCAAATTGACCCAACCAGCGGTTCGCATTGCCAAGAACCTCTCCCTGCGTCTCCCCCATCACGATCTCAACCGAGTCGTCTTTTCCCGTCACAAAGTTGATCAGTCGGAACTGGGTCCCGGGAAGCCGACGCCAATCCAGGGGAGGCTGATCCTTAAAATCTCCCGGATAAATTTTGTCGTGCAAAGTGAGACGGCGGGTCTCCGTCACCTTGATGGATGTCTCGGGCTGACGGCAACTCGTCAGGAGGGTCGCAACAGTCGCGAGGAGGACGAAGATTCGCATGGCTGATGTAGACGTAGTGGCTGGCGGTAAAATTTCAAATTTCAAATTCCTGAATCGTCGCCATGCTGCCCGTGTGGAACCAATCAAGTATCTCAATCGCGAAACAGGAGCAATGGAAACCGAGCAGGTTTATGGCGAGGGCTTCCTTCGCTGGGCCTATGGCAACCCTCTTGGCAAGATTGCTTTGCATGGTTTTGTGAAGCGGCCTTTTTTTTCGAAATGGTACGGCCATCGCATGGATGCGCCCAAAACGACCGAAAAAATCGCTCCTTTTCTCGAAACCTACGGTCTCGACGCGGCAGATTTCGAAAAAAGCCCCGATGAGTTCACTTCGTTCAACGACTTCTTTTACCGCAAGCTCAAACCCAGCGCCCGGCCCATCGCCGATTCCCCCATCGTCCTCCCCGCCGATGGCCGCCATCTGGGATTCGCGAAAGCCAGTGAGATCGGGTCCGTCTTCGTGAAAGGACAGAAATTCGACGTCGCCGGCCTCCTTGGATCAACGGAACTGGCTAGGAAATACGAGAACGGCCCTCTTCTTCTCTCCCGCTTGTGCCCGGTTGATTACCACCGTTTCCACTTCCCCTGCACCGGAACTCCGGGTGAGACAAGGACCGTCAATGGCCCGCTCTTCTCCGTTTCCCCGCTCGCCCTGCGCCAACGGCTCTCTTATCTCTGGGAAAACAAACGAACCATCACCGAGCTCGTGACCAAGGAATTCGGCACCGTGATCTGCATGGAAATCGGCGCGACCTGTGTCGGCTCCATCCAGCAAACCTTCACACCTGGTCAAGAGATCGAAAAAGGTGCTGAAAAAGGCTACTTTGCCTTTGGCGGCTCTTCAACGCTCCTTCTCTTCGAACCTGGCACCGTGACTCTGGCCTCCGACCTCATCGAAAGCAGCGGTGAAATGATCGAACTTTACGCCAAGATCGGAACAGAAGCGGGCCATTAACCAAGCACCCCGCTGTCGCATCCTCTTCTCCCTACCCTTGGAGAATCAAGAACATCGTACGAGCCGAACGCCACGAAGGAAAAGCGGCCATTTCACGAAACCCCACCACGAAAAATAGCAACAACGTCCAGGATGATCAAATCGGTCAAAATTGACACTTATCGAAAAAACCCTCTCCTTGACCGAATATCACCTCTCATCTAGTCTTAAGATCAGGCTCGATTTGCGGGACCAAAGCATATAATTGTATCAATCCAATGAAGCATCTTTCATTCATTTTAGCTCTCTCCTCCGCGTCCTCACTCCTGCTGAAGGCTTCAGATAATTTCGAGGATGCCACCCCCATCGAATTCACAGCGGCCCAAGACACCGCCTTGGTCATCGGGACCACCGTTGGAGCCAGTGCTGAAGATAACGAACCTGCTCATGCCGGGATTCCAGCCACTCGCTCCTTTTGGTATGCCCTTACCGTGGATGAAGCCCGCCGGGTGGAAATAGTCGGAACTCCCGGAACCAGCCCCAATATCGTGATGTCGGTTTACACCGGCACAACGCTCACAGACCTCCAGGTCGTCAGTCGATACGCAAATTTCAAGCGCCCGGCCAGCAGCCGCAGCAGGCACCCCGGCGGAGAACCTTTTACGCAAAATGCCCGCGTGGTATTCGATGCCGAACCCGGAACGACCTACTTCGTCGCCGTTGATGGCGAAAGCAATGCCCAGGGCTCATTCGAGCTCACCCTCTCGACCAGTCGGGATACCCTCACTCCGGAATTCGAACTCGTCCCGGTCGAAGCCGGATGGAGTTACTATCAGGCCCTTGATCTCGCGATCCCCACTGCGCCAGCTACCTTCAACCCGGCGATCACGGACCCCGATTTCTACACCACCTGGCAGACCGTTGAAGGATACGATGGCCCCGCTTTCCTGGGACCAAATAATGCTCCTTTCGGTTATGGAACCATTAACGGAGAACCTTTCCGCAGCTTCAGCCTCACCACCCCGGCAACCGGTCAGAGAGCAGCTGTGACCTATTTCCGAACGACCTTCACTCCCGAGCGAGGCGTGCAAGAACTGGGCTTTGAGGGCATGATCGACGATGGCGCCGTCATCTATATTAACGGAACCGAAGTGGCCCGAATCAACATGTCCTCAGTCACCAATGTCACCTCGACCACAACTGCAATCGGCGCAAACTTCACGGCCAATGGAGTCGCAACTTCTTGCGAAGACGGCATCCAGTATGCCACCGCCGGCGGCCTGAATCTCCTCGCGGGAGAAGAAGTGGAGATCGGAGTTTCCCTTCACAACGGAAGCACCACCAGTAGTGATTCCAGCTTCCACATGCGCGTCTACGCAACCAAGGCGGATCCCCTTCCTGCGGTTGTCGCTATCGAGGACACTCAATTCAAGGATACCTATCGCCTTGTTTGGAATGCCCGAAAAGGCTTCAGCTATCGGGTGGAATTCACCAACACCAGCCTCGATGAAGAGAGCTGGCAAGAGGAAATCCAGGGAACCGACACCCCGGAGGAAGACGGACCTCTCGATCGCTTCGTGCTGTCGAGTTTTCGGGAATCCTACTGGCGGGTCATCACGACCCCGGCGGAGTAAGAAGAGTCATCACTCCTTATGCCACGTGACCACCTGAAGCTCCAGATCATCGTCATCCTCTGGGGCTTCACCGCAGTTCTGGGAGAGCTCCTCACGCTCTCCGCCATCAGCATCGTCGCCTATCGCACCGGCATCGCAGCACTGTGCCTTCTGCTGTGGCTTCGAACCCGCAGTAAACTCAGCCCGAAGAACGCCCTCATCCTCATCGCCACCGGCTTCGTCATCGGCGGGCACTGGATCACCTTTTTTCTAGCGGTGAAGGTCGCCAACGTCTCCATCTGCATGATTGGAGTCGCCACGCTTTCCCTTTGGACCGCCATTCTGGAGCCGCTCATCATCAAGAGTCGTAAGTTCCGGCCGGTCGATCTCATCTTCGGAACGATCACCGTCCTCGGTGTGGCCATCATTTACCGCAGCGAACTCGAATATAGCCATGGCTTCCTCATCGCCATTTTCTCAGCCTTTCTCGCCGCCGTTTTCTCGGTCATCAACAGCTTCCATATCGAGAAAGCCCACCACTTCGTCATCACATTCTACGAAATGACCGGGGCCTGCCTCCTCGCCACCACCTTTCTCCTCTTTCAGGGAGAAGGAATCCCACTCCCCGATGGACCCTCCGATTGGTTGTGGATCATGATCCTCTCGGTCTTTTGCACGGTCGTGGCTTATTCCCAATACGTGGAACTCCTGAATCGGCTCAGCGTTTTCACCATCAACTTTGCCAACAATCTCGAACCGGTCTATGGCATCGCCCTTGCCGCCCTCTTCTTCCAGGAATACAAAAGCCTCAACGCGGGCTTTTACCTTGGTGCGACCATCATCATTATCAGCATCTGCCTTTACCCGCTGGTCCGACGAAAATTCTCACCCGCTCATCCCGTCCTCTAGTCGCTTTCCCCATTGCATCCTAAATTAGGCGAGCCTAGCTTACTGGACATGACCAAAGCCCTGATTTTCGCCACCTTCTTCTCCGTCGGCCTCTCCTTCGCCCAGGAACCCGGGACCAAAACTGCCGCCCCTGCTGCTAAGAAAGAAGGCTGGATCACCCTCTTCAATGGCAAGAATCTCGATGGCTGGACTCCCAAGTTCGCAGGCTCCGATCTCGGGGTGAATTACAAGGACACCTTTCAGGTAAAAGATGGCCTGCTCACCATCGATTACTCGAAATGGGAGAAGTTCGATGGCGAATTTGGACACCTCTACTACAAGACTCCATACTCCCACTACAAGATCCGCTCCACCTACCGCTTCATTGGCGAGCAAGTGAACGGGGGACCGGGCTGGGCCAACCGGAACAATGGATTCATGATTCATTGTCAGGATCCCAAAACCATCAAGAAGGATCAGAAATTCCCCGACTCGATTGAGGTCCAGCTCCTCGGAGGTTTCGGCAAAGGCGATCGCGGCACCCTCAACATCTGCACACCCGGCACCCATCTTCATTGGAACGGAAAGCTGACCAAAGCCCATGTCATCGAAACCAAAGGCCCGACCTTTCACGGAGACCAATGGGTCACCGTGGAGATCGAAGTCAGAGGAGACAAGATCAAGCACATCGCCGAAGGAAAGGTGGTCTGCGAATATGACAAAACCCAACTCAACGACGGCTCCCCTCTCACCAGCGGCTACATTTCCATCCAGGCTGAAACTGCTCCCATTCAATTCAAGACGATCGAACTCCTGCCCTTAAAGGGGTAAACGAGTCTAAATAATAGAACTTGACGCAAGAACGAAGGCACCACGAAAGGGATCGACAACAGTTGTCATTCATTCTATCTGCTCCTGAAGCACCATGAATAGACACGTTACTTCACTGCTAATTTTCACAGCCCTCGGTTCGAGTGCTCAAGCGACCCCCATCGGCATCAACTTCGGCTCCGGTCGCCCCGATGCGTTTCTGTCCGATACCGATACAGCAGGGGTCGTCCCCCAGACCAACTGGAACAACCTCGACGGCGCAGCAGGCGGACCTGTCACGCTCAACGACGCCTCCGGGACCGCGTCTTCCGCCACCATTTCGTGGAACGCCGACGAGCAATGGAGCCTCGGCGATGCCGCAGTCGATCCAAATGGCACCCTGCTCACGGGCTGGATCGCAACCCAGGCTCTCACCGATCCACCTTCATCGGTGACCCTCACAGACATCCCGTTCGCCAACTACGAACTCTACATCTATCTCGCCCATGATCGCGCGACCGAAGATGTCCTTATTTCTGAAGAACGTTCAGCATTCCCCCCCTTCTTGGCTCATGAAGATGATACGTCGATCACCACACAGGTTGTTTTAACCCAACAAATGCTCACTGCTGATGGCGACATCACCCAGCAGGGAAACTACTTCAAAATCACCAATTTAAGCCAAGCGAATCTGACCCTCCTTCTCGATCCGGCCGGAAGCGCCGGGACGGCTGAGCGGGGCGCCATCAACGGGATCCAAATCGTAGAGGTTCTCATAGGAGACGCCGATGGCGATGGCCTGAATGACACCTGGGAGGCTTCCTTCGGACTTGACCCCACTGACAACGGACTGAATCCAAATAACAATGGCTGTCTCTTATACACATCTCCGAGCCCACGAGACCGAGGCTGATCTC
>CAJXVQ010000015.1 GCA_913060685.1 uncultured Verrucomicrobiales bacterium | reverse complement strand
GTGATGACACGCCCCTCAAAATCCTCGATCAAGTGGGTTAAACGAGTGCCATTCGGGCTAATCCGGTGCTTTTTCGTCTGAGTTCCATTAGGCATGCCGCCGCGGACTTGGTGGAGGGAGGGACACCGGGAGGACGGCGAAGCCGGTCTCACGGGGGACCGACCGGAGCCAAGTCCGCGGCGGGCGATTTTGCCATCCGCAGGGTCAGGGCTCGCTCTGCGGGGCTGCCGGGGCCGAGATGGGTTCCTGGCTCCCGACTTCCACGGCGGTCCGCTGGATCCGCTGACTTGGACCATCAAATTCCAAGATGATCGAGTGATGCACGAGCCGGTCAATCGCCGCCATTGTCGTCATGGGGTCTTTGAAAATTTGATCCCATTGACTGAAGACGAGGTTCGAACTCAGCAAGACGCTGCGCCGTTCATAGCGCTCCGCCAGCAGGGTGAAGAGCACTTCCATTTCTTCACGACTCTGCTGCAAATATCCAATATCATCGAGGATGAGCACGTCGTATCGGTCCAGTTTTTTGAGTTCCTTCTCCAGACGCAGGTCGCGCTTCGCCTCTAACAGCTGCCCCACGATCTTGAACGCGGGACGAAAAAGCACCCGCTTCGAATGCCGCAGGATGAGTTCGCGTCCGAGCGCCGCGAGGAAGTGGCTTTTGCCCCGCCCCGGCAGACCGAAGGCCAGCACGTTGACCGCACGATCCACGAAGCCACCCTCGATCAAGGCGGGCAGTTGTTGCCGCACTTTGACCGGAAGCCGGGCCTCGTCCAGGCTGCTGAGCGTCTTGCTCTCGGGCAGGCTAGACCCGGCCAAAAGCCGCGCGGTCCGCCTTTGTCCACGGTCCACCGATTCGCTCTCGCAGAGGTGCCGCAGCACCTGACGGTGGCTCCACCCTTCCTTCTCGGCACGCTGCATCGTTTCTTCATAAAGCCCCGCCATCGTGGGGAGGCGAAAGCTACGTAGAAGTATCGCGGCAGGATCTTTTTGGCTCCCGGCATCGGTGGGGATATCGCTTTGATCTGGCACTTTCATCGTACCACCTCCTCGTTGGAGTTCTCGCAAAAGTTGCATCCATCCGGATCGCCACCCTCTAAGAGATCATCGTAACTCCCGAGATCCACCGCCATCGCGGGACGATCACGCCACTCCCGTTGTATGTCCTGCCACGTCGCCAGCATCTCTCGCACCTTGTCCGCCGAGACCTCCGTATGCGGGGCGTAAAGCAGCTGCTCCAGCGCGTTTTCCACTGCGGTCTGCCCCTCGTCCGCCGCCACCTTCAAGATCTCCAGATAACGCCGATCCGCCGTCGTCGGACTTCTTCGTTCCAGGTGATCAAAGGCCGCACGGTAAGCAGGGGCAGGGAAAAGTTCTTCCCGCCAACGATACCCGGCAAAGGCGCCCGGCTTGCGCAGCAGATGCCCAATGAGGTGTCGAAAATCAATCACGGCTCCGCTATCACCCGTTCCCAGCGGCAAGCGCGCCACCTCATCAGCGCCCTCTAACAGAAAAATCTCATTCTCGTAAATGCGAGCCAACAGCTTCGTCCCGATCAAACGGCTCGGCACCGAGTAGACCAATTTCCGCACCCGTATAACGAAAAATATGCCAGGCATACAAAAATGTTCGACGGTGCGGGGAGGGCTTGGTAGGGTGCTCGCATGAATCCCCATCCCCCACAGAATAAAGCCCCTAGCGTGAAGAGGGAGTGGACGCCGCTTGAGTTGGCGGAGATGAAAACCGGGAAATACTTGGGGCAGATTCATCGACCAAAAGGGTTTGCGAGCCGGCGGCGGATCAAGCCGGAAAAGGGGGCGGCATGTTACCATGTGATGTCTCGAACCGTGAATGGGGAGTTCCTCTTTGGGGCGACGGAGAAAGAGGCCTTTCGGCGAATGATGCGACGGATGGCGCAGTTTTCCGGAGTGGAGATTTTTACTTATGTGGTGATGGATAATCACTTCCACATTCTTCTTCAGGTCCCCGACAAGGAGAGGTGGTTGAAGCGTTTTGACACGAAACCTGGAGAATCCGTTGGGGCAGGGGAGGCCCGGCTTTTAGCGCATCTTTCGAAGGTCTACTCGAAGGCGTTTTTGAAGCAGCTTCGTAATGAGTTGAATAGTTTCCGGGAGAAAGGAATGGAAGATGAGGTGGAGAAATTACTGCATCGCTTCAAGGATCGGTTTTGTGATGTCAGCTTATTTGTCAAGGAACTGAAGGAGCGCTTTAGCCGTTGGTTTAATAAGCAGAATGGTCGCCGTGGCACTCTCTGGATGGATCGATTTAAGAGTGTTTGTGTCGATGGCGAGGCGGCCTTGGCGACGATGGCGGCCTACATTGATTTGAATCCTGTTCGTGCGGGGATTGTCGATGATCCGATGCGCTATGAATGGAGCGGGTATGGCGAAGCGATCGCTGGAAGCAAGCGGGCTCGCCGTGGACTTTGTAAGGCTCTGAATCTTCCTCAGGATTCTTGGGAGGGTAAGGGGCTGGCAAGGTATCGGCTCTTTTTGTTCGATGAAGGTCTTTCAGTGGAGCCGGATTCTCCATCGCTGGGCAAGGGGCGGAAAAGGCGACGTGGAATCAAGATGGAGGCTCGAACGAAGGTGATGGAGCAGAAGGGCAAAGTGATTCCCCAAGAAGCACTTTCCAGGCGGGTGGCCTCGTTTTCAAACGGGGTGGCAATTGGTGGTGAGGAGTTTGTGAAGAGGGTGGCTTCCCGATATCAGAGGGAGATGGGGAGAAAGAAGGAGCGAAATCCTAGATCTCTCTCCGCAGGGCAGGGCGGCTTCTTTGTGATGAAGGAGTGAAGCAGGAGGCAGATGGGTATTTGTTTTAGCATCTATTTTGGGGCTCTTTACCAGAACTACGAACTATGCCTGGAAACTACGAACTATGCCTGGCATAAAATAGAAGTTGAGTTCTCCTTAGAATAAGGGTTTAAGGAGTCTCACGCGCCTATTTCTGCCCCATAATCCCTATCCTTTCACTGTCTGCTCCACCCCTGCCACCGGCTTCATCAATGGGGATGAACCATTTACCGCATCGCTTCGCGGAAATGCTTTCGACACATCGCGACATAGCGCTCGTTGCCGCCGATCTCGACTTGAGAGCCTTCTTTGATCGCGTTCCCCTTCTCATCAGTGCGGAGATTCATCGTGGCCTTGGAGCCACAGTGGCAAATCGTCTTGAGCTCGGTGAGAGTGTCGGCCCATCCGAGCAAGGCGGCACTGCCGGGGAAGAGGTTCCCTTGAAAGTCGGTCCGGAGTCCGTAGCAAAGCACCGGGATATCCAGATCGTCGGAGACTTGAGCCAGTTGCTCCACTTGCGGACGAGTCAAAAACTGGGCTTCATCGATGAGGACACAAGCCACCCCGGCAAGAGCCGGATCATCCTCTCTTGCCTCGACAAGGGCATGCAAGTCGTCGTCCTGATTGAACGTCTCGGCCCCGGCTTCGAGGCCGATTCGAGAAGCAATTTTCCCGAGGCCCGCCCGTTGATCAATTTCGGGAGTCAAGAGCAGGGTGTTCATCCCGCGCTCCTGGTAGTTGTGACTCGATTGCAAGAGGTTGGTGCTCTTGCCCGCATTCATCGCGGAGTAGTAAAAGTAGAGTTTTGCCATTTTGAAAATCGTGAGAATCCTGAGAATTGAGGGCCGGAAGCGCTTCCCCATTTTTCACCTTATCCCAAGAGTGACAAGCAAGGGGTATCATTCACGAGTGATTTTGCCTTGTGGTGAGGCTCCCGAAAGGGAGTGGGGCGGGCCTCATCTCGGAGCAGCCAGCAGTCTCTCTAACGCTTCAAGAAGCGAATACAAACGGCAGCCGGAACCTTGATTTCATGGCCGGTTGGATCCAGAGAGCCGGTGTCCTGATTGATCTTGAGCACGACGACATTGTCGGAGCGTTGGTTGCCGGCGATGAGAAATTTGCCGCTGGGATCGATGCCGAAATTTCGCGGGATCTCGCCCTGCGTGGATTCGCGTTCGATGAAGTCGAGTTTTCCGGTTTTCTGGTCAATGGCGAACGCGGCGATCGAGTTATGACCGCGGTTGGAAACGTAGACCCACTTTCCTGTCGGATGCACCAAACACTGGGCCGTGCTGTTGCCTTTGCGCTCCGTTCCATCCGGCACGGTCGATTCGATTTCCAGGACTTCGAGCGCGCCTGTTTCGGCATCGTGGCTCAAGGCGGCGACTTGGAGCGACATCTCCAGGTTCGTGTAGGCCCACTTGCCGCTCGGGTGAAACGAGAAGTGTCGCGGCCCGGTCGCACCCGGCAATTTGATGAACGGCGGGTTGTTTGGTGCGATCGTTCCGACGGCGGCATCGAGTTTGTAAATGAGGACCTTGTCCAAACCCAAATCCGCGACAAAGGCGCGTTTGCCGGACGGGTCGACGTTCACCGAGTGCGCATGCGGCGAGGCCTGACGCGGAAGTTGAGCGCCTTGTCCTTCATGCTGGATGAATCCGCCGGCAGCTGGCGAAACGAGCTTTCCATCGGCAGCAATTTGGTAACTCGAGGTGCTGCCACCCATGTAGTTGGCAACCAGGACGCTCTTGCCTTTGGGATCGGTTGAAATGTGACAGGGTGCGCCGCCGCCGGAGTTGACTTGGTTGATGAGTGTCAATCCTCCGTCTTCGCCAATCGCGAACGAACTGACGCCGCCCCCCTCTTGGCCTTTGAACTTTTCGTTTTCGGAAACGGCGAAAAGATACTTTTGGTCCGGACTGACAACGAGGAAGGACGGGTTCTCCAGCTCCGCCGCAAGCATCGGATCGGACAATTCGCCGCTTGCTTCATCGAGCGTCGAACGGTAGATCCCTTTGCTTTCGCCACGCGTGTAGGTTCCGAGGTAAACGAGCGTTTCGGCAGCTGCCGCTGCGGGAACGGTGAGAGCCAGGAGGGATACGAGCTTCTGAAATCGAGTCATACGAAATGCTGGTTTCACAAGCTGGACAAATCAATGCCCAAAAACGGAACGTCGCTTTCAATTCGTTCGGCTTTGAGCTGCGATGAACCACGACCCGCAATGCAGGGAGAGGCAGGTTGTATCGGATGACCTGCGGCATTCACTACCGCGCCTACTTACCCGGCTTGCTCGATTTGGCTTCTTCGCGAGCCTTTTTACGCGCTTCGCTTTTCTTTTCTTTTCGCCTTGTCGTCCGGGGTTGGTTCATCGGCAGACCCCGGGTCTTTCTTCAACGCTTCAGGCACCGTGACCATTTTGCCTTTAATTTCGAGTTGTTTGACGTTGGCGATCTGTTTGTCGACCTGGCCGGGTTCAGCGGCGTTCCCTCCGGGGATGAATTCTCCAAAAGGACGTCCAATGGCTTCGAGGTCCTGCTGCATGAGATCGCGCATTTCTTTCATGCGAGTGGCCTGGGCTTTTTTATAGGCCAGGTTCTTCACTTCCTTCGGGTCCCTCTCGAGGTGATAGAGTTGATCTTCATCAAAGAAGCCGGGGCGGTCGGCGCCTCTCACTCCGATGCCCAGACGTCCGATGTAGGACATCGTTTTGGGGAGGTTTTGCGGTGCGGCTTTCTTGATCGCGGCGATCTGCTCCTTGGTGTGGCGAACGGCAATGTAGGACCAATCCTTCGTGACCGTTGCCCGCGCCGCTCCCATTTCGAGATAAAGATGACTCCGCCAATCCTTGGCTTCTCCTCAATGAACTCCAGAGCGGCCACCGTCGTCCACTCCGGGTTGTGCGCGGAATAGGGCGAAGGGGTATTTTCCGCGTAGGCCTTCTCACTCACCGTCCCCTTAAAATCCCTCACCATCCAAATCAAGGAGCCCCCCTCAACCCTCTGCGTCTCCGCGACTCTGCGCGAGACTCTCCCTCATCCCCCCATTGGCAGAATGACGCCAGGCATATTTGCAGCAAGCTCCTCTCCCATCTCCACTCCTACCTCTAAATATCACTCCGGCTTCACCGCAACTCCTCCCGATCGATTGATGAGCTTTTGATCAAAGGTATAAAGCTTAAGTCCAAGGTCCTCCGCGAGGGTCAAAAACTGGCTGTCGTAGGCACTGCAGCCAGTCCGTCTCGCCGTTGCCAAAACCCGCTGAGCGGGGACGTCATAGCTCCGGTCTTCCATCAGCTCGATCGCATCAGTCAAAACTGCATCGGCTTCTTGGGACTCCATTTTTCCAACGCGCTCCATCGTCGCGAGGACATTGAGAAATTCATCGAACCAAAGACGGGGAGCAACCCAATCTGAATCCTCGCTCAGCAGCTGCTCAACTTGATCCGAGTGCTCCCCCTTGATGAAAAGATATCCCAGAATATTGGTATCGACGACGATCACGAGCGATCCCCCTCAATCGCAGATTGCATGAACTGATCATCGATCATTCCGCCCATCCGCCCCCGCCGCTTCCGAATCCGGGCCAGCAAATCTTCGCGAGAGGACTTCACAGGAAAGAGCGTTTTTTCCAAAGTGAAAATGATCTGACGATTGATGCTCCGGCCGGATTGATCCGCCGCCTCTTTGATTCGAGCGTGGAGATCAGAAGGGACCTCTTTGAGAGTAATATTCATGCCACCAAAATGGTGCTAAAACACCTTTTCGTCGAGCTGTTTCCCACGAAGTAACTCACTGGCTTTCGAAGCCTGTCTGGCAGCTTGGTGCCGGAGGTTGTTCTGAAATTCAAGGAGAGGTAAGTAATGTCTTCCTTCCTTGCGCTATCGCGCTCCTTGCCAAACACTCATCCGTTATGTCCCTCCAAGAACCATCTCCTTCTGCTACGACCCACCCCATTCCCCAGGAAGCCTTTGATTGGTATGATGAATACGCTCATGGCGTGATCGACCGTCGGACTTTCATGGCGCGACTGGGCACGCTGACTACCGCGACTTTGACCATGGGGATGATCCTGCCGGTGCTCATGCCGGACTATGCCGCTGCCGAGCAGGTTTCCTTTAATGACGAGGCCATCAAGGCGAGCTATCTTACCTTTCCCTCACCGAAGGGTCACGGGGAAGGGCGGGGCTATCTTGTCACTCCGGTTCCCTTGAAGGGGAAGGCACCAGTCGTGCTGGTCATTCATGAGAATCGCGGTCTCAACCCCTACATCAAGGATGTGGCCCGGCGTCTCGCCAAGGCCGGGTTTGTGGCCTTTGCTCCTGATGCTCTTCACCCCGGCGGAGGCTATCCCGGCAACGATGACGAAGGCCGCGCGATGCAGCGAAAATTGGATCGAGGAAAAATCGAACAGGACTTCATCGCGGCAGCGGAATTTCTAAAAGCTCACGAGCTGAGCAGCGGCAAACTCGGAGCAGTGGGCTTCTGTTTCGGGGGCTATATCGTCAATATGTTGGCAGCCACTCTCCCCGGGAGCCTGAATGCCGGTGTTCCTTTTTACGGGACCCCGGCGGCCAAGGAACTCCGTAAAAACGTCAGGGGACCTCTCCTGATTCAACTTGCCGAACTCGATAAACGTGTCAACGGAAGCTGGCCTGAATATGAGGCCGACTTGAAGGCGAATGGTGCCAGCTACGCCATGCATACTTATCCCAAAGCGAACCACGGATTCCACAACGACTCGACCGGGCGCTATGATGAGAAGAACGCCGAGCTCGCCTGGAAGAGAACCCTCGAGTTCTTCAGTAAGAACCTGACTGGCTGAGTTTCAGGAAGTTCTTCGTGAGACAGGAACATTGTCTTCGAGTGGTAAATACGATTAGATATCGGCTGCGTTGCATTTTCCTTTGATCATCGTGCCGTCCCAGTTGGGTCAGCCGATTGTTCATCGGAGAATTCTCGTACTCCCATATCCCATGAAAAATTTTGTTTCTGTCTGGTTCATCGCTCTCGCGATGATCGTTCCCATCCATGCCGATCTCCACATCAGCGAGTTCATGGCGCTCAACGGCGGCTCGCTGCAAGATGAGGACGGCGACGCCTCTGACTGGATCGAGTTGTTCAACTCCGGCCCCGGGAGCATCGACCTTGAGGGGTATTTCCTGACCGACGACGAAGCGGCACTGACAAAGTGGCGTCTCCCGGCGGTCCGACTCGATAGCGGTTCGTTCCTGCTGGTTTTTGCCTCGGAGAAAAACCGCAGTGTGGTTGGCTCCGAACTGCATACGAATTTCAAGCTCGCGGATGGCGATTACCTTGCGTTGGTCGATCCGGATGGCACGACTGTGGTCGCCGGGTTTGGATCCGCGGCAGACCCGCTGCCGCCGCAATTCGAGGACGTGTCCTATGGGCTGATGCAGAACGGCAACCGCACGCCGGCGGTCTTGATCGACGCAAATCCCTCCGGGACGGCGCACGTGCCGGCCGATGGAACGCTTGGCGAAACCTGGCAGGCCATCGCATTTGACGATACCGCGTGGACCTCGGTGACCTCCGGGGTCGGTTACGACGAGGCGACAACTTACAACTCACACTTCGGGGCTGGTGGCGATCTCGACAACACGCTCAACAATGTCAACACCACCTTCTATCTACGCGTGCCCTTCTCTGTGAGCGAGAGCGGTTCGATCACGGAGCTGACTTTGAAGATGAAATACGATGATGGCTTCGCGGCTTTCCTCAACGGGGTGCGTGTCGCCGATGCGAATGCCCCGGGAGCGCTCGCCTGGAACACGGAAGGTTCCGCCCAGCACAGCGATGGCGAGGCGCAGCAGTTGGTCGATTTTGATATTTCGGTTCACGCACACTTGTTGGTCGATGGGCCGAACCTGCTTGCGATTCACGGACTGAACGACTCGATCACGAGCTCGGACATGCTTATCTCGCCTGAACTGCATGCGATACGGGTCACGGATCCGTCGATCGGCGGTCCCGGGTTTCTGGGAAGTCCTTCACCGGGCGGATTGAACGGCGACACTTTTAGCGGTTTCGTCGGCGACACGAAATTTTCGCTCGACCGCGGGATCTACGACGCGCCATTCGATCTCGAGATCACCACGACGACTGCCGGGGCAGAAATTCGATACACCTTGGACGGCACGCCGCCGGGCCCCGGGGTTGGTCGGGTTTACAGTGGTCCGATTTCGATCACCGGGACTACGATCGTCCGTGCGATGGCCCATAAGGCGGACTTCCGACCAACAAACGTCGATACGCACACCTATATTTTTCCTGGCGACGTGGTCGATCAACCGCGCATGCGCGCGGCAATCACACAATCGCCGACCTACGGTCCGCAGATGCTGGA
Source organism: uncultured Verrucomicrobiales bacterium (assembly GCA_913060685.1). Taxonomy (GTDB): domain Bacteria; phylum Verrucomicrobiota; class Verrucomicrobiia; order Verrucomicrobiales; family Akkermansiaceae; genus SW10. The sequence goes on along the minus strand of CAJXVQ010000015.1, from coordinate 19,714 downwards.
TTCGCTCAAGGCAGTGCCCACGATCTCGCTGGTTACCGGGAACACCGGCTTCCTCGACGAGAGTGCCGGCAACATCCGCAGCGAACACCAGACCTCGGTCGAGATGATGTTCCCTGACGGCACCCCAGGCTTCCAGGAAGACGGCGGACTGAGCAACTACGGCGGGCGTTTCACCAACTTCCGTAAGAAGAGTTTCCGTGTCGCCTTCCGTTCGGAGTTCGGTGCGACCAAGTTGAAGTATCCCATCTTCGATGGCTTTGAGTATGAGAACTTCCCGCCGGCGGATAAATTCGACGTCATCAATTTGCGCAGCGGTTCGCATGACATGGCCTCGCGCGGCGCCTACATGTCCAACCGATTCACCGACGACTCGATGATCGAGATGGGCAACATCGCACCGCACGGGCGCTTCGTTCATGTCTATCTGAACGGCAACTATTGGGGGCAGTATCACCTGCGCGAGCGTTGGAGCGCCGACATGGCGCAGAGCTATTATGGTGGCCCCGAGGCAGACTACGAGGCGGTCAACGCCAACGACAATTTCGTGAATGACGAGGAAGTCTATGACGGTCAGGGGGACTTCTGGGCGGAGACGAAGAACCTTGTCGGCGGAGTGGATCCGTTTGCGAATTCACAAGATCATCTCGACGTGGCCAACATCATCGACTTCATGCTCCTGTGGGTTAGCGGGAACTCGGAGAGCGAGTTTCGTAATTTCGGTTCGCGGGCCCAGGGAGTTCCGTTCAAGTTTATGATCAAGGACGCCGATGGCTACCTGCGTGGGGCCAGTTCGGGCAAGGCGAGCCACCCCGGACCTCTTAGCGTGATGACACGGATGAGCAGCGACCCGGAGTTTAAGATCCTGCTGGCGGATCGCATCCACGAACATTTTTTCAACGACGGCGCGCTGACACCGGCGAAAAACATCGCTCGTCTGCAGCGACGTGTCGATGAGGCGCGCTTGGGATTCGTCTCAGAGGGCGCGCGCTGGGGCGACGTTTTTCGCGAGCCGGCCTCGTGGGAATCTTACCAGACTAATCTGGTGAACAACCATTTCCCCGGGTTGGCCCAGACCATGATCGGGCGTTTTAAAGCGAACGGCATGTATCCCGACATCATCGCTCCGGTGTTCAATCGCCACGGTGGTTCGGTGTCAAACGACACGCCGCTGACGATGTCGACCGACGCAGACACGATTTACTATACCTTCGATGGCAGCGACCCGCGCCTTACTGGTGGTGCTCCAAATCCCGGAGCAACGGTGGCCTCGTTTGGCGGCGGTGGCCCCGTAGGGCAGCAACCCGTGACCTACATGACGACAGGTCACGAGTGGAAGTTTCTCGATGACGGTTCCGATCGGGGTACCGCCTGGAGCGCGATAGATTTCGATGACACCGGTTGGGAGTCGGGACCGTCGCCGCTCGGTTACGGGGGTGACGGCGAAGCCACGCTGATCGATTTTGGTGGAGATACGCAGAACAAGTTCGCGACGACCTACTATCGCACGACTATTGAGATTCCCGATCCGTCGGTGTTTTTGAATTTCCTCTTGCGGGTCAAATATGACGACAGTGCTGCCGTCTACATCAACGGCGTCGAGCAATTCCGCCAAAATTTGGCAGCGGGCGCGGGCTTCGATGACTTCGCCAACGGCACCGTTGCCGACGAGTCCGGCTGGAAGGATTCCACCCTGCCGACGACCGCTCTCGTGGCGGGAATAAATACGATCGCCGTCGAGATCCACCAGGGAAGTGGCACCAGCTCCGATACGCGCTTGGACCTCACCTTGCGCGGTCAGACCACCGATGTCGGTGGAGGAGGTGACAACGTCACCGATCCGTTTGTCATCACTCAACCGACCCTGATACGGACGCGGGCCTACAACAGCACCAGCGGCCAATGGAGCGCGCTCAACGAGGCGTTCTTCAGCATCGACACGGTACTTGCGGACGCGAGTAACCTCGTCGTCTCCGAGTTACACTACCGCCCGGCAAACCCGACCACGCCGGAGGAACTCGCGGCCAGCTCGGACCGTGATGACTTTGAGTTCCTGGAGATGCTCAACATCGGCGGCAGCGCGCTCGATATGAATGACGTGCGCTTCGGTGCCGGCATCAATTTTAATTTTCCTGACAATGTCGTGCTCGGGGTGGGGGAGCGCTTGCTCTTGGTGCGCGATCGCGTCGCTTTCGAGGCGAGATATGGCCCACCTGCGGTGCCGTCGTTCGAGTACACCGGCCGCCTCAGCAACGACGGCGAACAGATCGTCATTTTAGGCCGCGGGATCGAAGCGATCAAAGATTTCATATACAACGACAAGGCACCGTGGCCGACCACACCAGATGGAGAAGGGTCCAGCCTTGCCCTCATCAATGCGGCGTCCAACCCGGATCACGCCGAATCCAGCAACTGGATCGCCAGCCGTAATCTTGGCGGGTCGCCCGGTGCAGCCGAGGCCGCGGGAATCACCTACGACACTTGGGCGGCGGGGTTCAATCTCCAAGGCGGGGCGCTCGACGACGACGATGGCGACCAGATCATTAATTTTTTCGAGTTCCTTTACGGATCGAGCCCGGTGGATCCATCCGACGCCCCGGTCGCGATGGCTTCGGTTCAGACAATTGAGGTCAACGGATTCTCCGACGATTACCTCACTCTAACATTTAGCAAGAGCGCCGATGCCGATGGTATCTTGACGGTCGAGGTTTCCAGTGACCTCACCAACTGGTCGGGCGATCCGTCTCTGACCGAACTGGTGTCCAGCATCGACAACGGTGATGGCACTGCAACGGTCACGGTCCGGGTCTTGGATCCGATTAGTCCGGAGCAGGACAGGATCTACTTGCGGCTGCGTGGCCATTGATCGGACTGCAGCAAATATACCTTGCTTGTTTTTTGTGTTTTTTCGGAAGGCTTCAGCAATTTGCGGGTCAGGATCGAATGGCTTCGGCAGTTCCCAAGGGAACGGTGCAGAGCACCCTAATGCCCCGCTTGTGGCGCCGTTCGATCACCAGCGAGGCGCTGATCACGTTGGCCCGGTACTTCATGACATGCAGCCCAAGACTTTTCTTGTTCAGTTTCCCGGGGTCAAAGCCCTCGCCATCGTCCAGTATCTCGAGCACGACACGGTCGTTCCCGGCAGAAAGGGAAACCGTGATGTGCTCCGCGCGGCTGTATTTGATCGCGTTGTTGAACGCCTCCTGTGCGATGCGATAGAGGTGGTTCGCCACCTTGGGATCATTGATGAGTACCGGATGGGGACATTCGAAACCACATTCCGAAGTGGTTTCGGCATTCCTCTGGTGGATGAGATTCGCCAAATGATCCATCAGGTCTTCGGGGTCGCTCCCCAGCGGATAGAGACCCCGTGCGATGCTGCTGGCCTGCCCAACGGCATCACGAATCAGCTTCGTAAGCTCGGCGGGTTCGTCTGACTGGGGCAAGGGGCAAGTCGAACAAGCCTTGGTGAGTAAATCGGCCCGCAGACTGATCCCGACAAGTAGTGAGCCCAGACCATCGTGAAGATCCGTGGCCATTCGCCGTCGCTCCTCTTCCTCGATATTGACCACTTCCTGTTCAAGTCGGCGCCTCTCAGTGACATCGGTTCCGGCGCAAAGCAGGCCGATTTCTGTTCCGTCGGCATCCGTCAAAAAAGAATCGTGCCATTCGAAGAGGCGCTCGGTTCCATCCTTCATGAGGATCGCATTGATGTTTCCGATGGTAGGCGTTCCACCGATCGCCTGCTTGAACACCTGCGAGATGTTGCTCCGTAAACGTTTGGGAACGAAGGTGCTTATCCAGTCGCGTCCCTTCGCTTCATCGGACTGCCAGCCGCTCAATTCTTCGAAATACCGGTTGAAGCGGATCACCCGGCCTTCGCGATCGAGTAGCAGGATGATGGTTCGGACCGTACTGATGATATTCTCGCTGAACACGTGCTCCCGCCGCAGTGCCTGCTGGGCATCGCCGATTTCGGTGATGTCGCTGAGGGTGGTTCGGAAACGGGGAGACGGCTCTCCATGATCGTGAACCGCCACGCTTTCAAGCCGGGCGATGAATGACGAGTTGTTTCCAGGGAGCATCCTCAGTTCGCAGCTCCGGCACGGTTCGCCGGAAGCCAACTGCTTCCGGTACAGGTAGAAGACGTCTTGATCGGAACGGGCGATGAAATGTGCGAGAGAAGTACCGATTAACTTACGCCGCACCATGCCGAGCATGGTGGTGGCGGTTAGATTCGCTTCGAGGATTCGGCCGTCTTCTCCGAGGGTTAGGTAGCCTGCCGGAGCGAAGTCATAGAGATCCGAGTAACGGTCGCGGGACTCGGCGAGTTCCAGTTGGGCGCGGCAGAGTTCCTCGTTTTGGATCTTCAGCTCCATCTGATGCACCTGTAGTTCGTGGACCAGGGTCTGAATGTCTTCGTTGGTCATCCCGGCGATCTGCGTGCGGGTGGCACCCAGCAACTTCTCAGCCTTGGATCGCACGGGATGCGGTTGCGGAGCAGGATCGGTGGAATCTGGTTCTTGCGGTGCCATATCGGTAGGGTTCAGGAATTGGTGATGTCTTCGAAGGCAATGAAAACCAGGCTCGGGAGGCCGGCTGTCTGTTCGACGCGGCGGCCGTTGAGAGCGAAGATTCGGCGGCCAACGTTTGGGAATTCCGCTTCAATCTTGAAGTCCGTGATCGATTGGTTTTTTGGAATGATCGTCTCCAGCAGTTCGCGCAACTCCGGAAGATCCCACTGCCCGGAGCCCAGTTCGTAGATTCGCTCGCCGACGACCTGTTTCTCGCTGATTTTGAACGAACGGTAGAAGGTGAGGTTGGCGAAGATGGCCCGCAGGCTTTCGTCCAGAACGATCAGGGGATTGCGCATGGTATCGGCGATGTTTTCGAAATAGTTGCGGGCCGTACTTCCCTTCATCACAATTTCTTTCAGTGCGTCGATATTGACGAAGGTGATCACGAGTCCTTCGATCACGTTTTCAATCGTCCGATAGGGCATGACGCGCATCAACAGCCATCCGCCGTCCGTCGTTTGGATTTCCCTTTCATGGAATACCAGCGAGTTCATGACCTCGCTGCAGACCGAGCTGAGCGTATCGAGTTTGAGTTTGAGATTGGAGGTCAGGTCGCCGATCGGTCTACCGACGTCAGACGGGATCAGGTTGATGAGTTTGCGGGCCTTATCGGTGTATCGTTTGACGTGGAGATCGGTGTCGAGGAAGATTGTGGCGATGTCGGTGCTGTTAAGCAGGTTCTGCATGTCGTTGTTGGCCTGCGATAGCTCGTTGACCTTGGACTGCAATTCGGCATTCACGGTGCTCAGCTCTTCATTGAGCGACTGCATTTCCTCCTTGGAGGTTTCGATCTCTTCGTTGGTACTTTGAAGTTCTTCGTTGGAGGACTGGAGTTCTTCGTTGGAGGTTTGGAGTTCCTCGACGGTGGCCTGGAGAGATTTCCGGGTGAATGTCAGTTCTCCTTCGAGCATTTGGAGGTGCTTATGATTCCCGGGCTTCGTTGCCTTCGTTTTGTCCGCGATAGGATCCGCGCTACTGGCAGCGGGACTCGGGCGGAAGGTCACGAGGAACAGCCCGCGGATCGTTTCAGGATCCGAGATTCTGGCAACGGTGAGATCGACCCTGGTGAAATCCCCATTCGTCTTGACGCGGATCCTGTTGCGGACGATCTCGAGGTCAGAGGTGGCCGCCTGTCGCAAGGCCAGCGCGAGGTCGATTTGGAGACCTTCACGGGCCATACTAAGAAGATTGTTGCGCGGCTGCCCTGAGGCGGGTTCAAGATACATCCCAGTCCTCCCGTGGATATAGACGATTTCCCCGCGATCGCTAACGACGATACTGGCGGGAGCGAAGCGGGCCAGTAAGAAATCCTCAAGCACCGTGACGATCCGCCGCTCCTTGGGTGGTTCGGGAAGCGGGTATTGGGAAATCGCGCCTTTTTGAACCGGGGTGGCTTGGGTGGGAATTTCGGGGAACTGGGTGCTCTGGGTCAAGTTATCCTTACGACGATAGATTCTCCAGGTGCTGTCAACGACCTCGAATAAATTGGTGTAGGAGCCGATCGTCTCGGAGGAACCAAGGAAGAGCAGGCCGCCGGGCTTGAGGGCATGATGAAAAATTGGCAGCAGTTTTCTCTGCAAGTCCACGTTGAAATAGATCAGCAGGTTGCGGCAGCAGATCATGTCCAGCTTGGTGAATGGCGGATCCTTGATGACATTGTGCGGCGCGAAGATCGCCATTGTGCGGACCTCTTTCCGGATGCGGTAGCCATCGTCTTCCCGCTGGAAATAGTGCTTCAGCAAATCGGGTGGAACATCGGCGGCAATGCCATCGGGACAATGGCCGGAGCGGGCATAATCGATGGCATCGGCATCGAGATCGGTTCCGAAGATCTGGACATCGAAGTGCCGCTTGATCCGGTCCATGCACTCCCGAAGGGAGATTGCCATGGAGAAGACTTCCTCGCCGGTGGCACAGCCAGGGATCCAGACACGAAGGGTGGAATTCTCGGGCCGTGATGTCAGCAACTGCTCCAGCGGTATTTTCGAAAGCGATTTCCAAGCCTCGGGATCACGGAAGAAATGCGTCACGCTGATCAGCAGGTCCTTGAAGAGTAAATCGATCTCATGCGGGTTGTCCCGAAGGAAACGTAGATAGTGGTTCGGATCGGTGATTTCGTGGACGTTCATGCGCCGCTCGATACGGCGGCGCAGGGTGCTCCTCTTGTAAGAGGAAAAATCGTTTCCGGTATGGTTACGCAGGAGAACGAAGATTTTTTCCATCGGCACTTCCGAAACCGCAGACAATCCATCCGCAACCGCCCGACCGAGAAGATAGGGGCCTTTAGCGTAAGCGACGAGCTGTTTTGGCATCAATTCCGGAGCGAGCACGTAGTCGGCGATACCGGTGGCGATCGCGCTGCTCGGCATGCCATCGTGTTTGGCAGCTTGCGGGTCCTCAACTATGGTCATGCCGGACTCGCGTTTAATCGCCTTGAGACCAAGCGTGCCATCACTGCCAGTTCCGGAAAGGACGATGCCAATCGCCATTTCCTGTTGATCCTTGGAAAGCGAGTGGAAAAAATAGTCGATTGGCAGGTGGGGCGGGTGCGATTCGCTTTGTCCCATTCGGTGGAGGATCCCGTTGAGGATCGCCAGATAGCCACCTGCAGGACAGACATAGACATGGTCTGGCTCGAGAGGTGTGCCATCAGCCCCGAGGACCACCGGCAAGTCGGTTTTCCTGCCGAGCAATTCCGGCAGCAGGCTGGTGTGCCCCGGATGCTGGTGAGTCACGACGACGAAGGCCATGCCGGTGTTCGTCGGTAGATGGGCAAAGAAGAGCTCCATGGCTTCCAGCCCGCCGGCTGAAGCTCCGATTCCGACTACGGGAAACTTCCCCTCATAGGCTTTCGCCTTAGTGGAATTTTCTTCAGAAGAGGAAGGTTTATCTTCTCCCGGGGATATTATATCTTCCCCTCTCTCGGATTTGCTTGATGGGTCTTTCTTCACAGTGTTTCGATTTTATCTATCATGCGCTGTTAATAAGATACATGGACACGAGATTCGAAGGCAAGCATCGATTCATAGACCGGACGCTATGATGATGAACTCGTCTGGAAGAGAACCCTTGCGTTCTTCAGCACGAACCTGACTGACTAGGGTCGCAGGCTCAAGCGCAGGCGGGAGAAGTGCGGGGCGTCGGGATGACTGACCGGGAGCGGCGCGCGCCAAGCGCGTTGGGTGACCGATCCGGTTGCCGGGGCCGGCCCGAGAAAGATGGCGGTGCCGGACTGCCAGGTGTCGAGGTCGGATGAAAACTGGATGTCGTAAACCACGTCATCGGCGGCGAGGTTTGCCGCAGTGGAGACGACGACGTAGTCATCGATACTGCCGTTGACTTCGATCGCGCGAATGGAGAATTCAAGCTCGCCTCCGGTTCCGCCGGAGGCGTAGGCGATTAACTCCTCCGGGGTCGATCCGGTGAAAGTAGTGGAGTCGGAACCGCCCGGCGAACCACCGCCGGCCACGCTCGACCGCCAGAGGGCCGGGTCGCTGGCGTCGAGGCCGGGGAGCGGTGCGATCATGGTCAGGCTGCGGCCGTCGAGGTCGGCGGAGAGTGGCCAGGGCGCCCGGTCGTCATAGCGGAAACTGGCGATGAGATCCCCGTTGGCCGCAATCAGGGTGAGCACTTCACCGCCGTTGTCGAGCTGGCCGGAATAGGTTCCGGCGACCGGCAAACCCGGGCCGAAGGCTGCTTCGAAGGCGGTGAGGTCGGCAACTACGAGCAGACGTCCACCGGCGGCGAGGGTGGCATCATCGGGGAAGGTAAACGCGATGCCGTCAACGAAGGCCACGCCGGCGAGGCTGATGGTCTCGTCTCCGACGTTCAGCAGCTCGATGTACTCGGTGACTTCCGCGCTTCCCGGAGGGTTGTAGAAAACCTCCGAGATGACGAGGTTGGCGGCGGATGCGGGGGTGTTGGTAATGAAGGTGGCCTGGTTGAGGGCGCTCCATTCTCCGGCTTCATAGCTCCGTGCCGAAACCGTGGTAGCGGAGTCGATCGATACCGGGGTGTTGTCGGGATTGGAGCCGACGATCGTGATGGTGAGATCCATGCCCATGTCGGAACTGCCGGTACTTCTGTTGTGGAGTTCGACGGCGATGACATTGGTGCCGGCAACGAAGGCCGACCGAGGGAAAGTGAAGCTGTCGAAGTTGCCTTCGGCGCCGTTCGAGTCGCTGATTGACGGGGTGTCGAAGCTCACATTGCCTTCGGGCATGTTGTCACGCGCGATCTCGGTGCCATTGAGATAGACGATCGCGCCGCCGTCGGACATGACTTCCACGGTGGCCTCAATGATCAATTGCGGTTCGTCGACTTCGAGCTCTCTGCGGAAATAGACGGTGAGATGGCTGTCCGGATTGATCTCCGGTCCTCCCAGTTCGTTGTCGACGATGTTCCCGAACCCCAGCGGCGCGGTGCCGGTTTCCCAGGTGGAATCGTCGAAAGCCGGCTCTCGCCACGTGGTGCCCATATCAACGCCGTCGTCGAGGTAGAGCCAGTTTGGGGAGCGTTTTGCGAGAAGGGTGGATTCGCTGAGGGAGCCGGGAAGCATGGTGGCTTCCGGGTTGATCGCTCCTCCCGCTTGGCGCGGATCGCTGCCGTCCGTGGTGTAATAGATATTGCCGACGGCACTTGAAATGAGGAGTTCGAAACCGTCAGGGATACTTCCTCCCTGCTGGCTGAAGGTGGGTGGGTTGAGGTCGGGATAGACACCCGTGGCACGCAGCTGGTTGAGGGTGATCGGGGTGCGTAGCGGGAACCAGCCGGTGTACTCGCGCTGTAGCGCCGCTTCCCAATTGACCAAGGTGAGTGCGGGCTCCCGCTTGGCATCACCCCAACGGACGCTCTCGGCCTTCATGGCCTCGCGGATGCCGTCGGCGCGGGCTGCCCATTGAGCGGCTCCGTTCTCGGCAGTGAGCGCACCATCGTTGAAGAGATGATAGTAGGCGCGGTCGGCGAAGCGGATGGCGTATTCGTCCCTGCTATTGGCGTTGGTACGGAGGTCGAAATGGATCGCGGTGGGAGCGCGCGCGGTGTTCTTGGTCGATACGTTAATATTCACGTTCCCGCCGCCAAGTCCGTTGAGCCCGGCGCGTTCGGCATCGTGGCAGAAGAACATGTATTTTCCCGGCGGGTTGATGCGGCGCATGGCACGCACGTTATTCTGGTCCCAATCGGCGTTGCCGGCGTGGAAGTTGAGGAGAATATAGTCAATGTAGGAGTCGAGATCCAGATACTCTTCGACCGCAGCCAGGTCTCCTGTCTCCGCCGCTGTGAGCGTTGCCTGCCAGCTGTCCAACATCCGTGAAGATTCTTCGGCGGGTGTTCCTTTGATGACCTCAATGTTATTGCCGCCCACAATACGGAAACCTTCCCAGTCGTCATCCTGCCCGCCGAAGCGTTCGGCGGCCCACTCCTCCTCGATGCGCTCGAAGAGGTGGTGCATCCCCCAGTAGATGCCATTGAAATAAACATGCACTTCCCGCTGTAAAGCCTCCGGATGCCCCATGGCGAAGTAGGCATCGCGGAACCACTGGTCGCGAATATACATCGCGTTATTGTAGACAGACGGGTCCGGATGGACCCATGAGTTGCCGTTGCCACCGCGGACTATAATTTGATTAAAGAGCTCAGTCGGGGCGTCTGCTCCAAAGAGAGGGAAGTTCAATTTTCCGGCTCCATACTCGTTACGGAAGGCGATGCGGAAGTTGTGTTTTGGCCTGCTGGTGTTGCGCGAGGCGTTGCCATTCATGCGCATGCCTGCATCGAGTTGTATGGGCTCGCCGTCTTCGAATCCGAGCATCTCGATGGACACGGGACGCTCCGAAGCCGGCCCGGCGTCGACGGGATTGACCTGGATGCCAATCTGCTGGTCAAAGAGGTTTGCGATGTCGGTGACAATGGAGATCGTGGGGAGATCGAGCAGGGACGATTCGATTTCCTCGCGGCTGTAGATGGGCCCAACGACGTTGGGATCCATTTCGTAGTCGCCTCCGATGGTGCTGCCATTACGGGTGATCCAAGGCAGCGGGTAGCCCTCCGGTTCGGTGGGCTGATCGGATACGTCGGCAATGAAGAGGTAGGTCTGGGTATCGACGTTTGTAGGGCGCTGTCCGCTCTTGAATGCGGCGACTCGCAGGGGGGTGGTCGTTGAGATATTGACGCTTCCCGACGGTGGGGAATCTTCGTCTGGCGGCGCGATCTGAGTTCCAAAATCGAGGGTGGGGGTATCGCCGTTGGTTGTATAGACGATGGTTGCGCCCGGGGTCGCGCAGGAGATTGTGACGTCGAAGGGGGCATCGAAGAATCCGCGGTCGACATCGAAAATCGTGTCGGAGACGTAATCAGTGAACTCGATATCGGCGTTTGGGAAGCCGGGCGTTGGAGTTTCCAAATAGCCGGTCAGGATTCCGCCGGAGAGGTCGCGAGTCTCGGCGGTGAGCTTTGGGACGAGGAGGAGATCGGAACTCCCTTTGCTTCTGTTGAGCAGATGAAAGGCGAGGATGTTTTTTCCGCTGACGAGTTTGCCGACGAAATTGATCGGGAAGATTGTCATGGGATCTCCTTCTCTAACTTCCCTGCTTTCAGTGGCGAGGCCTCCGACCGTTAATGGGTCCGGGGTGTTCTCGGAGGCGACAGGAGAGCCGTTCAAATAGGCCGCGAATCCATCCTCGAAAAATAGTTCGAGCGACATCGACACGATTTCCGTCGGGTCGTCGACATTGAAGGGGACGCGGATTAGTGCGGATGCGGTCGTCGGGACCATGGCGGATTCCGTGTCGCCTCCGGCACCGATGTAGCCGGGGAAATTGTAGCCGAAGCCGATGCCGGTCTGCGCGTTGGACCATGCGGAGTCGTCGAAGCCCGGTTCCTGCCAGGCGTCGCCGATGTCGACCGTCGGGGCGAGCCAAGTGGCGGCGGTCGGCCAGGGGACGAGTGTTTCGGTTTCGGTGTTGGCGTTTGTTCCACTGCCGAAGGCAACGCCGTAAAACTGCTTCGGGTATTGTGGCGCGAATTCGGTGAGAGCACCCGCTCCGCCGATCAGCGCCAGGTATTCCCCGCCGGCGGAGAGTGAGAAATTCGTATGCAGTTCGGAGTCGGCCACGCGGCGGTCTTTGCCGGAAGCGAATATGGTGAGATAACCGCCCGGTGGGATCGCTATGTCGGGCAACTCCCACTTGGTGGGTTGGGTCTGGTTATCGGTGAGAAAGAGGCCGGTGGTCGATACCGTGGTCTCGCCCGGGTTGCTGATCTCGATCCAATCCGAAGCGTCGCCATCTTCGTCGAGGGTGGAGCCGTCGTTGTCTGCGACGAATTCGGTGATCGTAAGATCCGCGAGGAGGGCATTTGGAGCGAGAAATGCCAGCAAGAGACTAAGTGGAGCAGGATGCATGGTTTAGGGAACAGGTTACAGTCCGGCGGAATTGAAGGCAAGATCCCAGAGCAGATCGAAGAGCTGCGAAGGATAACGGGGGTTCACCTTTGCACGATGCCTGCCATAGTCCTTTCCTCATGACCTCCTATTTTGAAACTCTTGGTCGCACCGTTCTGGAACGGTGGCGGCAGCAGAATTTCTCGCTCGAAGCGTTTCCGGAGATTGCCCGGATTGCCATCGATGAAGCTCCACCATCTGAAAATGTGGACCTCGAGGAGATGATTCACGAATTTCTTTCCAACGACGAACAACCTTTTCAGAGTCAATCCGGGTTCGGTCAACCCGAGTTGGTGGCTTTTAATGATCCGCGTTTTTACATTCAGATCCTCTTCTGGACGGAGGGAACCACCGAGATTCATCAACACGAATTCTCCGGCGCGTTCCATGTCATGCAGGGATCCAGTGTTCATTCCGAATTCGACTTCGTGGGAGCCCGATCAGTCACTCCCCATATTCGCACCGGCGACCTCCGCATGAAGCAGATCGAGCTCCTGGAAACCGGACGCACCGTCCCCATCACCTCTGGCCGGGAGTGTATCCACTCCCTCTTCCACCTCGATACGCCCTCCGTCACGGTGGTGGTCCGCACTCATCACGATCCTGGCACCGGACCTCAGTATAATTACCTGCCACCCCACATCGCGATCGATCCGGTTCACGCGGATGCTCTGACAATGCGTCGCAAGCAACTCCTCGATGTGCTCGAAACTCTCGACCATCCCGGCTACGCAACACTCGTGGGTAAAATGATAGAGAGCCTGGATTTCGAGCGGGGCTTCCACACCCTCTTTCATGCCATGGACCGCCTTCAGGATCTCGACGAGTGGGAGCCCGTTCTGGCGACGTTTCAAAAAAGACACGGTGAACTGGCGAAGGGGGTCCCGGAGACTTTGGCCGAATGTCTTCGTCGGGAATTCATCTCCCGGATGCGCTACCACATCGACAATCCGGATCATCGATTTTTCCTCGCACTGCTCATGAACGTCCCGACTCGCAAAGACATCCACGCTCTCATCACGGAGCGATATCCGGATCAATCACCGATCGAGACGATCCTTGGCTGGGCGGAAGAGCTGATTGAGCCCACCGATTTTAGCCTCACCCTTCTCGACGCCGCCTTCCCTGAATCCCTCGGCGTGGCCATCGAGGCGCAGTTTGATTTACTCATCATCGCGCTGAGACACGCGCTGGAGGAGGACCCGGGGAGCAAAACAGGATCAGCAGAACAACCCGAGATCCATGCCGCCTTAACCGGCTCCTGCCTTCGCCCCCTGTTCTTGTAAGAACGAAAACTTCTTTTCCTTTGCCTTTCCAATATCACCAATTTAGAGAGAGTCTATGAGCTGGCATCCTTTCAACCGAAATCCGGCTGACCAAAAACGAACACTCTTGAGGGCGCTCGTCAACACGAGTGTGGGAATCCTCGCAATCATCACGGTTAGCTGTAGCAGCTTCCCACTTGATCATACCAAGACCGCCTCGGTTGCTTTAAAAACTCCGCCCTCGACCGGAGTCAGTGGAATCTTTGAAAGGGCGGCGGCGCAGCATCCGGGAGAGTCGGGCTTTGCGATCGTCCCCGGTAACCGTGAGGCATTTACCGATCGCATGGCGCTGGCCGACTTCGCACAGAAGACACTTGATGTGCAGTATTTCATTTGGTCCGGTGATACGGTGGGCCGCATGATGGCGGATCATGTCATCAAGGCCGCGGAGCGCGGAGTTCGGGTGCGCTTTCTCCTCGATGACATTAATTTCAAAAAGCGAGACAGTGCCGCGGCCTCCATGAATGCCCACCCAAATATCGAGGTGCGCATCTTTAATCCCCACAAGCATCGCTCCCTCCGCGCGCTCGAATTCGGCGCGAACTTCAAGCGCCTGAACAAGCGCATGCACAACAAGACCATGACGATGGATAATTCCTGTGTCATCGTGGGCGGACGAAACATTGCCGACGAATACTTCGGACTGGGTGAGGAGCAGAACAACCGCGATCTTGATATTGTGGCAGTCGGTCCGATTGTCCGCGATATCTCGGAGACCTTCGACGAATTTTGGAACAGCCCGGCGGCAGTTCCGATCGAGTCCCTTGTTGATAAAACCTATCGCATTGAGGACTTCAGGCGGGAGCTCGCCACGATGAGGAGTCGCATTGATCCTTCCCTTTACCCTTTCCCTCTTGAAGAAGATTTGAAGAGTCTCCGCACCCGGCTCAACACGGTGGCAAGTCGCCTCACTTGGTCCCGAGCCGAGGTGATCCACGACACCTTTAAATCGATGAAGAATCTCACAATCGAGGAAACAGTGGCGGGCCAACTGGGTCGTCAGATTAGAGAAGCGAAGAAGGAGCTCATCATCGAATCAGCCTACTTTGTCATGCGCGACGAGGAAGTTGAATTCTGCCGCTCTCTCACAAACCGGGGAGTCAAGGTGCGGGTTCTCACCAATTCGCTTGCCTCGAACAATGTCATCGCCGCGCAAGCCGGTCATGCCAAGCGGCGTAAGCCCCTGGTGGAGACAGGAGTTGATCTCTATGAACTTCGCCCGGACGCCACAAGCGTGAAGGAGTTCGTCGCTCCCCAGGGGAAAAACTCGATATCGACTCTCCACACCAAGGCCTTGGTCATCGATGGGAAAAAAGCCTTCGTGGGCAGTTACAATCTCGATCCTCGTTCGGCTGAAATTAACTCCGAAATCGGGATCATGGTTTATAGTCCCGCCTTTGCCGGGAAGGTGAAAGCTTTTCTGGATGAGGGAATCAGCCCCGGGAATGCCTACCATGTTAGCGTGGATGATGCTGGTCAGCTTAAGTGGGAGACCCTCGTAAACGGACAATTGAAGACCTGGTCAAAGGACCCCGAAACTTCTGCATTCCAACGTTTCAAAAGCGGAGTGATTGGCTTACTCCCGATTGAAAATCAGCTTTAGAAAATCAATCTCAATCGCCGGAGTGCCGTTGAGGATGAAAATGGAGAGGAAGGTGAGGGCGGGTGTGAGTTTTGTTCTCACGCGACTCTGTTTTGTATTTCACGAAGCAGATCCCAAAATCAATCTTGAATGCGGTGTGCACGCGCGGCTAGGATCTCCCGATGATCCACCGACTTTATAGATTTCTTTTCATAGGCGTGCTGATTTCGACCGCGGCATTCGATGCGAACGCGGCGCTCGGCTTGGCGAGCCCGTTCAGCGATCACGCGGTCTTGCAGCGCGAGATGCCGGTTCCCATTTGGGGGAGCGCCGACGCGGGCAAAGAGGTGACGGTCGTTTTTCGCAAGCAGACCAAAACTGCCAAAGCCGACAAGGATGGCAAATGGCATTTGAAACTCGATGCGCTGGAAGCGGGTGGCCCGGATGAACTTTCAGTCAGTTGTGGCGATGAGAAAATCGCGATTGCCGATGTGCTCGTTGGCGAAGTCTGGGTCGGTTCCGGGCAATCGAATATGGCGGGTGGTGCCGGTGGCTACGCCAAGCGCGACGCGACTTTGGCCAAGCTGGTGAAGGCGGCGCCGTATCCAAAAATCCGCCTGATGAAGGGCGGTCCGAAACCCACCTGGCAGGAGGCCAATGAGAAAACCGTGCCAGGGTTTTCGGCGATCCTGATTGCCTATGGCGAAAGTTTGCACCGCGAACTCGACGTCCCTGTCGGTCTGATTCTGGGTGCGGTGGGGGGCACGCCATCCGGCTCGTGGCTGAGCCAGGAGGCATACGATAGCTCCGATGCTTGCAGAAAGTCGCTCGCCGAGTTCTCCAAAAATTACGATGCAGACGGGGCACAGAAGGCCTATGAGGCCAAGCTTGCGGCGTGGGAAAAGCGGGTCGCCGAGGCGAAAGCCAAAGGCGAGAAACCGAAAGGCCGCAAACCCGGCCTGCCTGCCAAGCCCGGGCAAATGACCCGCGGGGGCGTCGGCAATCTCTACGAGCGATTCATCCGTCCGGTGGTCGGTTACGGAATCCGTGGTGTGCTCTGGGATCAGGGGGAATCGGGCACTGCCATCATAGGAGTTGATCAATACTCCGTCATGGGCGCCTTGATCTCCGGTTGGCGCAAGGAGTGGGGGCAGGGCGAGTTCCCATTCATCTACGTGCAAAAGCAGAGCGGTGGCGGACCGGCGTATCGTCCAAAGGGAGAAAATGAGATCACGCGCGAGGCCGATCCTTACCAAGCACCACCGGCGAGCGTGCCAAATATTGGTGACGGAGCCCGGCGTTTGGAATTTATCCGCATCATGGACTATCCAAACGCGCACATGGTTTCGGCTGCGGATCTGGGCTCGGGTGTGCACCCCATCAACAAGTGGGGCTACGGCAACCGCGCTGCGCGGGTCGCATTTGCCAAAGTCTACGGCAAAGATCTTCTCTCGCACGGACCTCGCTACAAATCTCACAAAATTGAGGGAAATAAAATCCGCGTCGAATTCAGCCATGTCGGTGGCGGGTTGGTCCGGGTCGGCGGCGAGAAGCTGACCGGTTTCGCGATTGCAGGTGACGACAAGAATTTCGTCTGGGCAGACGCGGAGATTGATGGCGGGAGCATCGTCCTATCAGCGGAAGGCATCAGTAAGCCGGTTGCGGTGCGTTTCGCCTGCTCAAAAAAACGCAACTGGGCGAATCTGTTTAACAAGGATGGCCTGCCGGCCCTGGCGTTCCGCAGCGATCAGTGGTGAGTCGGGCGGAATGATTCAGGGATCATCCTATTCCGCTCTTTTTGAAGGAGGACTTATCTGAGAGTCTGTCCTGTGATTGAAAATTCAGGGTTCAGATTTCGTTTTTGTTTCTTACTCTCAATTCTCATTGGGGATGTCCTCGCTGGTGATGATGAGATCCTGAGGGTCTTCATTTTCGCGGGGCAGTCGAACATGGTGGGGTCGGACGGGAAGGTGGAGGACATTGAACGCTTCCCTCCGTTCAAGGGGTTGGGGCAAGTCCAGAAGAAGGTCCGGTTTTCCTATTCCATTGGCCGTGAGGTTGTCGATGAATCAAAGGGGTGGGTTGATCTGCAACCTACGAGCAATAATGCGGTGGGACCGGAGTTGAGCTTTGCCCGGAAGGTGACCGAACACATCGATGCGCCGATCGGAATTATCAAGGTGGCGGCAGGAGGAACCCATCTCGGCGGGGATTGGAATCCCGAGAAGCCCGAAGGATTCAAGATGTATCCCAGGGCGCTTAATGTTATCCGGGCGTCGCTCGCGGAACTCGAAGAGAAGAAGATTCCTTATCGCCTGGAAGGATTCATGTGGCATCAGGGTGAAAACGACATGTTTAATGAGGCCTACATGGCGAACTATGGTGAGAACTTGAAGAAGTTTCTGGCGAGATGGCGGAAGGATTTGGAATCACCGAAGCTGAAGTTTTACATCGGCGAGTTGTGCACCAAGACGATTTGGGGGATGGATCTGCGACCGCGTATGTATACCATTAGTTTGGGGCAGCGGGCGGTCACGAATGCCGATCCGCTGGCGGAGTATGTGCCGACTTCACATGTCGGGGTTGAGATCGGGGGAGGAGTCGGGCTGCATTATCACTACGGCACTTTGGGACAACTTGAGCATGGCGAAAATTATGCGGATGCTTATCTGCGGACGATTGGGAAAGAGAAAGTCGTTAAGAGAGAGCTCAAGAAGTGGCCTTCCAAAAAGGGTTCGAAGGTGACGCTCTTTGTGATGGCCGGGCATCGAAACATGGAAGGAGAGCGGGCATTTATTCAGGAATTGCCGAATGACTTGCGTGAAGATGATCACTCGGTCGTCTACAAATATAGTCTCGGCGGAGGATACAAAGTGTCGCAGGGATGGGAGCCCCTGGGGCCGGCGGGATACTATGAGACTTTTGGGCCGGAGTTGAGTTTTGCGCGGACGCTTAAGAAGAAAGTGCGCGGGAACATTGCCATTGCGAAATTTACGCACAGTGGATCTCAGATGAATGATTGGACTCCAGAGGGAAGTGAGGCCAAGTCGCGGAACCTTTATCCCAAGTTTATCGATTTCATCAGGTCATCGGTGCAAGAACTGAGGAACAAAGGCCATGAGGTAAATCTCGCGGGAGTATTTTATCATGTCGGCGAGAACGACATGTCGATGCCACCGTACCGGAAGCAATCGCCTGAGTGGTTGAAGTCGACAATTGCGCAAAGCCGCCTGGATCTGAAACGGCCAAAGCTCAAGTGGATTGTCAGCCAGCAAGCGCCCACGGATGACAAGCGGGTGAATGGGATTGAGGTCATGTCGAAATTTGAAGCGCTGGCGAAAGCGGATCGAAATATGGTTCACCTCAAGGCTTCTGATTTGCCGAAGCAGGAAAAGAAGTTGGTGCTCGATTCTGCCGGAGTGATTCGCTTGGGGGAAATCCTGGCGGAGGGGTTTCTCAAATCTGGTTCGCGTAAAACGGGTTTCGTTGCTCCGGAGGGAGTCAAGGTGATCAAGGATCTCGTTTATTCAGAACCGAAGGGGAGCCCGCAATTGCTTGATTTGTATCTTCCCGAAAAGGCGGCCTCACCTTTGCCGGTGATTGTTTGGGTTCATGGAGGGGGATGGAAAAATGGAAGTAAGGAAAATCCGCGCAATGCCGTCTGGCTGGCTACGAAGGGGTTTGCGGTGGCGAGTATCAACTACCGTCTGACAAGCGAAGCGCAGTGGCCGGCTCAGATCGATGACTGTCGGGCGTCGGTTCGCTGGCTTCGCAATAATGCCTCGAAATATGGACTCGACCCGAAGCATATCGGAGCCTTCGGCTCCTCGGCCGGCGGTCATCTCGTTGCCTTGATGGGAACTCGACCCTATAAAGATGAAGCCAGTCGGGTGCAGGCGGTTTGTGATTGGTTTGGCCCTTCGGAGCTCTTGACGATGCCTCCAAATAGGGTGGGTAATGGTCGGACGGAAGAGCAGGTGGCGCAGTCCAATGGTGCAAAGTTGCTGGGAGCCACGGTGAAGGATGTTCCTGAGTTGGCGCGGGAAGCGAGCGCGCTCGATAATGTGAGTGCCGACGATGCCCCATTTTTAATCATGCATGGGAGTGAGGATCCCGGCGTGCCGATTGAGCAGAGCCGGAAGCTGAATGCCAAATTACAAGAGGCAGGTGTTCCAAGTGAGTTTCAGAGTGTCAAAGGGGCCGGTCACGGAGGGCCACTCTTCGCGACCCCGGAAGTGCGCGCCAAGGTGGAAGCGTTCTTCCGTCGAACCCTTGTTAATTAGACAAATGCCCCGCATGGGTCCGCTTTATCTAAAGCTATGGCTTTCCTCAAAACCAATCAAAACATCATCGTAGGTTTGATCGTCGCCGCTGGCATCGCGATTGGCGGCTTCTTTATTTCCAAGACCCTCTACAATGCAAAAGTTGCGCTTAACACCGCTGAAGCAAAGGGCCTTGCCGAGAAACGTGTTCAGGCAGACAAAGCAAACTGGAGTATCGGCTTCTCGGTCAGTGGAAAAAGTCGCGATGAAATCCCTGATCTCTACCGCCAGGCCGAATCCATCCAGGAGCGGCTCATTAGTGTTCTTAAAGAGAGTGGGTTTACAGAGGAAGAAGTGACCAAGGGAATCATTGACTACAGTTCACGTCAGTATCGCAACGAGGATCAGGTTCTCACGGATGAGGATCATTTCCTCAAGGGCACCATCAGTGTCGAAACGACCAAGGTTCACGCGGTCTCTCCAGCCCTGTCTCTTATACACATCTGACGCTGCCGACGATCTACTCTGTGTAG
>CAJXVQ010000014.1 GCA_913060685.1 uncultured Verrucomicrobiales bacterium | reverse complement strand
TCTACACAGAGTAGATCGTCGGCAGCGTCAGATGTGTATAAGAGACAGGATTCTTCCCGGGTGCTCGAAATCGGGGCAACTGCCTCCGTAGCTATAAGCTCCCTGACCATCACAAGGGGAAATTCAGGCAGCGAATCCGGTGGTGGCATCCTGATTAACGGAGGCTTAGTTCTTCAGAACTCCACCATCACGCAAAATCAATCCGGCTCTTTTGGTGGGGGCATTCTGAATGCGGGGGAAATGAACCTAATAAACAGCACCATCACCGAAAACTCGGGAGCCTCCGGCGGAGGTTTATGGATGGGGAATTCTTCTCAATCAGCAATTTACCACGCAACAATTTCCAACAATTTCGGGAACCCTAAGAACATGGGGACCGTTGCTGGACTCGCCCAAATCACAAACAGTATCATTGCCGAGATCGATGAGGCTAGTGGCACCGCCGCAAACATGTCCGGCCTTGATTCCAACTCATTCAGAGGTGTTAACTTGATTAGCGGAGGAATCCCGCCCGGACCAAATATCTTGGTAAGTGCACCATTACTCGATACTCTCGGCAACAATGGAGGACCGACGCAGACCATGCGTCTCCTGCCCGGTTCTCCGGCCATCGATGCTGGCCTCGCCGACGGTTTAAGTATCGACCAAAGAGAAGCAACCCGACCAATCGACGCCAACGGAGACGGCACAGCGACTCCCGACATCGGAGCCTATGAATCACCTCTCTTCGTATTTGTGACTAACACAGACGATGCCGGCCCGGGCTCGCTGCGCGACACCATCTCGGGGGCTCCTCCCAATACTGCCATCTTCTTTGACCCAAGCCTCGCTGGACAAACGATCACGCTGGACGGAACGCCTTTGCTCATCGATAAAAGCCTCGGCATCGATGCTTCTTTTCTTCCCGACGGCATCACGATCTCCGGGAACGACTCCTCGCAGATATTCCAAATCACAGGCAGTGGGAGCATCGTAAACATGCGAGGCCTGACCATCCGGGATGGCAGAGCCTCCGGACCCTCTCCCCAGGGGGGCGGGATTTTCAACGACGGAGGTGCTCTCACTTTGATCGAGTGCACGCTCACCAACAACCGGTCCAGCTCCTTCGGGGGTGCGCTATACAATGAATCTGAGAGCTTATTGGAAACGATTGCTACGACAATATCCGCGAACCGTGGATTTTCCGGAGGCGGCATCCGCAATGAAGGCAAGGCCGTTTTGATTAATAGCACCCTTGCCGGCAACGTCGGGAGATCTACCAACAATACAGCAGGTAGTGGTGGAGCCATCAACAATACTGGAACCTTGGAGCTCATCCATTGCACCTTGAGCCAAAACACAGCTGCAGTGTCAGGCGGCGGCATCCACAATGCCAATGGAGCAGGAGCTCAAATCGGAAATGTGAATCTCACTGATACGATCGTTGCGGGCAATTCCGCAACGGCCGACCCTGATGTCTCTGACCTCAATGGACGTGTCACACTGAGCGGGAACAATTTTATTGGAGGTAACCCGGGTCTTGCCCCCCTCGGTGCATACGGTGGCAGAACAGAAACAATGCCGCCCCAATCCGGCAGCCCGGTCATTGATGCCGCTATCTCATCAACACTCAATTTGGATCAACGCGGCTTCTCCCGCGGTCTCGATGGGACCGGCGATGGCGTGGGAACACCAGACATTGGAGCCGGTGAGTTTAATGACAACATTTGGGTGACCACCCTCTCCGATGCAGCTTTCCCCGGTTCCCTCCGCCATGTCATAGCCAACCTTGCCCCCGGCGGCGAGATCGCCTTTGCACCAGCTCTAGACGGTCAGACCATCACCATGGTTGGCACCCATTTGCAGCTCGAAAAAGATCTCACGATCGATGCCTCGGCCCTCCCCCATGGCATCAAGATTTCAGGGAACAACGCTTCACGCGTCTTTGTCATCCCGGAAGGGGCCACCGCCTCACTCAAGGGCCTGACGATCGCGGACGGAAAAGCCCCGGACGGCGCGAGCGGTATCGTCGGAATTAATGCCACCTTCAGCAGCCCAGGGGGCGGCCCGGGTGGACCTGGTGAACCCGGTTCTCATGGCGGCGGCATCTTGAATCACGGATCCTTAACCTTGCTCCAAGTAATCCTCACCGACAACACAGCTGGCAAGGGCGGCAAAGGAGGCAACGGAGGGTCAGGTGAATTCTCAATTCCGGGCGGCGGCACCTTTTCCGGCCCTCAGGGACAACCCGGTGCTGGAGCACTGGGCGGTAACGGCGGAGGCCTTTTTAACTCCGGAACCGGGTCAGTAATCATCGACCTCTGCACTGTTTCCAACAATGCTAGCGGTTCCGGCAGCTCAGGCGGAGTAGGGGCTGGCATCCCCGTTGCGGCAGACGGTGGCGACGGTGGCGGCATCGCGAATGCCGGAGAACTGACCCTCACCCGCACGACAATCAGCCAGAACATTACGGGGGAACCCGGAATCGGAGGGGTTCCAGCCCTTCCAGGGTCCGGGGGGGGGATACAAAACTCCGGCTCCTTAAACCTCGCCGAGTCCATCCTCGTTTCGAACACCGGCGGACACGGGGGGGCGGTCTGGTCCTCAGGTGACGCTATCATCGAACAATGCACCATCACCGCCAACGCAGCCAACAGTCCCAACAGCGGAAAAGGTGGCGGCGTGCACACCTCCGGAGGAACGCTGCTGGTCGACCAGATTACTCTCACCAACAATTCCTCCACAGAGAGTGGCGGCGGGATTTACGCCACCTTGCAAAGTGAATCCACCACGATCAACAACAGCATCATTGCCAGTAACACGGCATCGTCCCTGCCTAATAATATTTGGGCGGACAACGGGTTCATCATCGAGTTGAGCGGGGTCAATCTCTTTCCGATCGGGGTCGCCAATCCACCTCTCAATGGCACCCCCCCGCTGTTCGGCGCGCCCCTCCTCGCCCCGCTCGGCGACTACGGCGGCCCCACTCAAACGATGCCCCCATTGCGAGGCTCCCCTGCCATTGACGCGGCCATCCCCCGGCCTGAAATCACAACAGACCAGCGCGGGTTTCCCCGTCCCATCGATGGCGACAACGATGGTTCCGCCCTTCCGGACCTTGGCGCGGTCGAGCTCTTCAATATCGTCGTCAATACTCTTGCCGACTCCGGCCCCGGCTCCTTACGCGACACCATCGCGGACGCCCTCCCCGGTTCTTCCATTTTCTTTGACCCGTCCCTGAACGGTCAGACCATCACCTTGGATGGCACACACCTCACGATCGATAAGGATCTCAAGCTCGACGGCTCGGACCTCTCAGAAGGAATCATTCTCAGTGCTGCCGGAAATTCACGAGTCTTAGTGATCAACGCCGGGGTCACTGTCACGCTCGAGGGCCTCACGATCACCGAAGGGAAGGCCCCGGACGGAACAATCGGAACAGCGGGAGCAACATCGACATCCGGTGGACCAGGGGGAAATGGTGGCCCGGGAGGAACCGGGGCACATGGCGGTGGCATTTTTAATAGTGGCACTCTGATACTCCATCAAGTCGCGCTAATCGCCAACACCGCTGGCAAAGGAGGTGCTGGTGGACAAGGGGGATTTGGTTTTCCTAGAGGCAATGGTGGTCCGGGCGGAGCAGGCGGCAGCGGCGGAGCACTCTACAATTCCGAGACCGCAACCGTATCGATAACCAATAGCACGATTACCAACAATCTCGGAGGCACAGCCGGCCGCGGTGGCAGCGGCAGAGCAACCGGAGCAGCCGGTACAGGAGGCAGCGGCGGAGCGCTTTACAATGCCGCGATCGGAACCATCTCTATATCTAAGAGCACCATTACCGACAATCGTGGAGGATCAGGCGGCAGAAACAGCGGCAGTGGCAGCAGAGGTGGAACAGGGGGTAGCGGCGGAGGGCTCTACAATGCCGCGACCGCAACTGCATTCATAAGCAATAGCACTATTTTCAAAAATCACGGAGGAGCAGGCGGCGATGCCGAAATCCCAGGATTGGGAGGAACAGGGGGCGGCATCAGAAATCTGGGCACTCTAACAGCAATCCATTCGAACATCGTGGAGAATAAAGCAGGAGAAAGCCGACCTGGCTTCGTCCCAACAACTCGAAACACGGGAGGAGGCATTCAGACTTCGGGATCTCTGACTCTCAGAAATTCCATTGTCGCCCTCAACGCTGGCTCACCACAACCCAATCTGGAAGGATCAATCACCGCCGAGATCGGCTTCAACTTAATTGACGAAGATCCGCTCCTCTCCCCGCTCGGCAACTACGGAGGCCCCACCCAGACCATGTATCTGCTTCCTGGCAGCCCTGCCATCGATGCGGGCGGTGCCACGGACCTGACCACCGATCAACGCGGACGCCCCCGCGTTGCAGACGGTGATGGCAACGGGGTGTCAATCCCCGACATCGGTGCTTATGAACTCGGCGACATCATTGTCACCAGCGTGGCTAACAATGGACCGGGATCGTTGCGGGACATTGTTAAAAAAAATGTAGCATACGAACGGATTCGCTTCAACACAGATCCTGCAGATGGATATGCCTTCGACGGCGGTCCCTCTTCCACCATCGTTCTCAACTCTCCTCTCTTGTTGACGGGAGCTGGCACACTCGACTTCGATGCATCAGATATCCCCGGTGGAGTGACGCTGAGCGGCAATGATGCCTCTCAGATTCTGTTCATCGGCTTGGATGCCATTGTCGAGATTGACTCCATGACCTTTACAAAAGGAAGCGGCGCAGATGCTGGAGCCATCGCAAACGAGGGATCCCTCACCCTTAGTAATTCAACAATTTCGGACAGCACGTCCTTCTTTGGTGGAGGTGGCATTTTTAACTTCGGTGGCACTTTGATGCTTAAAAACTCCACCCTCTCAGGCAATGCAGCAACCAACGGAAGCGGTGGAGGCATCGCAAACAATGACGGAATGGTCACGTGTAGAAACTCTACGATCTCAGGCAACTCTGCCACCGTCGGCGGCGGGATCGAAAATTCAGGCGGCGATGTCACGCTCCACAGCTCCACCCTCTCCGGTAATTTGGCCACCAACCGGGGCGGTGGCATCAACAACAACGACACGCTCAATATCACCAACTCGATCGTAGCCGGAAACACCGCATCCACTGCCCCCAATGTCAGAGGCTCCATCACTTCGGGAAGTCACAACATCATCGACGACGATCCCCGCCTCGCCCCTCTCGGCGACTACGGCGGGCCCACCCAGACGATGCCCTTGCTCGTGGGCAGTCCGGCCATCGATGCCGGCCTCTCGGTCGGCGCCCCTGCCACCGATCAGCGCGGCTTCTCGCGAATTGTCGGAACACCCGACATTGGCGCACTCGAATCAGGGCCAACGATCCTTGTGAGCAACGTCAATGACAGCGGAGCGGGCTCCTTACGGGCTGCCATTGACGCTGCCAGCGATCCCGGATCACGCATCCTTTTCGACCTCCCCTCCTCCAACAATCAAATCCAACTGTCAGGCACTGAGCTTACCATCGAGAGTGGGCGCAGCGTCTTCCTCGACGCCTCAAGCCTGGTGGATGGGACCGGTGAAATCAGGAGGGAGCCCCACCCGGTTCGACCCGGCGACTTCACTCCCAGAGGAGTCTCGGTTTTTGGGCACACCACAGCCCGTGTCTTTAAAATTGAGGAGGGTGGCAACGCCGCGATGCAAGGCCTAACGATCAGCAATGGTAATGCCACGACAGGAAACGGTGGGGGTATCCTAAACCAGGGTGTCCTTACCCTCAATGACACCACGGTAAGCGATAATGATGCCACCCAAGGCGGAGGTATCGCCTCATCAGGAAGATCTCTCACGCTCAATCACTCCACTATTAATTCCAATAGAGCCAGCGGCTCAGGAGGCGGACTTCACACCACCTCGGATGGCGTCCTCAGGATTAATAGCTCCACCATCGTGAACAACCGGGCCAACGGTTCAGGTGGCGGTCTCTCTCTCGATCAAAGTCTTCCTACGACAATCCGCAATTCCACCATCGCATTCAATCGCGCAATCGGTGAAGGAAACGGAGGCGGGATTCGCATGAGTTCCGGTCTCCTGAACCTGAGCACTTCCATCGTCGCCAATAACATTGCAGGAAATGCTTCGCCCGATCTCGATGCAGGCGACGGCATCGTCTTACCGACCGGAGTCAACCTCATCCATCAACTTGACGGATCGGGACTCACAGAAGGTCCTAATCTCATTAACCAAGATCCACTCCTCGCTCCGCTCGCCGATAACGGAGGCCCAACGATGACGATGGCTCTGCTCGGAAATAGTCCAGCCATCGATGCCGACACCGACGTTCAATTCTTTCCATTCGCCGACCAGCGGGGCTTCCCACGCCTCCTCGCCGAAGGTCTTGATATCGGAGCCTTTGAAAGTGGTGCCGGAAATTTTAATGTCTCGGGACTCACACTCTACGCCAAAGTGCCGGAAGCACTGGGCTCTGTGGAAACTTTGCGTTTCGAGATTTCAACCTCAAGGGATTTTCTCGCAGAGGTGACAACAGAGGCAGGCACCGGAACATTTGGTAAAACCAACGATACCGCAGACACCTCAGAGTTTGGTTTCCCCTCCGACCTCGTCCAGGACAGCGAAGGAAATCTCTTCATCGCCGACAGTGGGAACCACATGATCCGAATGATCGATCAGGATGGCATGGTCAGCACAATCGCAGGAACCGGAAGCTTTGGCTTGGCCAATGGAGATGGCGACAGAGCGAAGTTCGCTTTTCCATCAAGCTTGGCTCTTGATTCAGAAGGGGACCTCTATGTCTCGGATACCATCAATCATGTCATCCGAAAATTAACCCGACCGGAAGTCGAAGGTCTGCCTTGGAAAGTTACCACCGTAGCGGGATTCGGCTTCCCGGGCTTTTTGGATGGGATCGGCTCCAACTCACTTTTTAATCATCCTCACGGCATCACCCTCGATGACTCCGACAACATTTATGTCGCCGATACCGACAACAACCGTATCCGAAAGATCACTCCTGAGAGAGTAGTGACAACTTGGGCAGGAACCGGCGAGGAAGGCAATCTCGACGGAAATAGACTGTCTGCAAAGTTTGCCTCTCCATTCGGAGTGGTCGCGGATTCCATGGGAAATCTCTTTGTGGCAGACACCGGGAACCACCGCATCCGCCAGATTCATCTTAGTGAAAATGTCACCACGATCGCTGGGTCTATCGAAGGTTCTCAAGATGGGCCAGGTTCCGATCCTGAAATGCCCGAAGATTCCGGCATAGCCACATTCGAATTACCCACCGGCATCACGCTCGATATGGAAGGTAATCTCATCATCGCTGACGAGGGCAACCATGCCATCCGGAGATTAATCAAACCTCTCATCAAACCTATTGGTCAGCGTGACCCCTGGGAGGTCAAGACGATCGCCGGAACGGGTGACGCTGGCTTCGAAGACGGAGCAGGTTCCAAGGTGGGAGCGACCTTCAACTCCCCCACTGGCGTCCTCGTCACTACCAATGGAAACATCCTGGTTGCAGACGGAGAGAACCATCGCATCCGACGTATCCGGGATCCTCTTTTTGTTGACGCACAAATGTATACTGAGGACTTCTCCGGGGTTCAGTTAAATGCCGTCCTCGATACCAAGGAACTGGAGCTCGAGGCAGGAACACCTTACTATTTCCGCTGGATCGGGAATGGAGAAACCCAGATCATCATTGGCCAAAACTTCACCATCGTGGCGATCCCATCGGTAGTGACAACACCTGCCAGCAGCGTAACACGCACCACGGCGATTCCTAATGGCACCGTGAATCCAAACGGGACCGCTACCCAAATATCATTCGAGTATTCAACCGAACCGGATCTCGGCAAGCCATGGAGCGTGCAGACTCCCGTCACCGGCCTCACCGACCCGGAAGGTCTCGCAGTCGATGCCGATGGTAACGTCTACCTCGCGGACCGTGATGCCCACCAAATCCTCCTGATCGAGCCAAGTGGAACAATCAGCGTCTTTGCCGGCTCCGGCGTTGCCGGTTTTGCGGATGGCAACGGGGAGGCTGCTCAATTTGATCACCCCGTCGACATCGCGATCGATGCCGCCGGCAACCTTTACGTCGCCGACGAACTGAACCACCGCATCCGCAAGATCACCTCGCTAGGTGTCGTCAGCACCATCGCTGGCTCAGGCGATGCGGGCTTCATCGATCATTCGGATGCTACCAGCGGACGCTTCCTCTTCCCCTGCGGGGTTGCGGTCAACGCCGCGGGTGATCAGGTCTATGTCGCCGATCGCGGCAATCAACGCATTCGCCTCATCACCGGTGGAGCCTTGAGCACCCATGCCGGTGATGGCACCGCGGCCTTTGCCGATGGCCTCGCTAGCTCCGCCCAATTCAACAACCCCACTGCAGTCGCCGTGGACGCTGATGGAAATGTCTTTGTCGCAGATCGCGACAATCACCGGATTCGTCTCATCACCAACAGTGGCCAAGTCTCCACAAAAGCAGGCTTGGAAACAAATGGCTACCTCGATGGATCCGGAGCCCAGGCTCAATTCTCCTTCCCATCGGGAATTGCCATCGACGACGACGGCACGCTCTACGTATCCGACACCGGCAATCACCGCATCCGTTCCATCGACCGTTTCAACCTTGTCAGAACCGTAGCCGGTTCCGGAATCGAGGAGAGAGTCGACTCACCGTCCTCCGACTTTTTCTATCCAGCCACCGCAGCCGCGTTCTCCAGTCCAAACCACATTACGGTAACCGCAGATGGTTCAAAAATCTTCCTCACTGAACAAGGCGGCCAGGGAATCCGTGAGATCGCACGCAACCCTCTCCCCACTCTAGTTCTGCCTCAGAATTTCATTGGAGATGAGAGCATCAATGTTGGGGCCTTGATTCCCGAAACTCTCTTGCTGGGCACGACCTACTACTATCGAATTCTCGGCAGCAGCTCCCAGGGAGAAGCGGTGGGCGAAATCCTGAGTTTTACCACCTTTCTCAATCAGGCAATCGCCGTCTTTGCCGGCCAGGGAGCGGGACAAATTTCACTCTCCAATGCTCAGAGCGGAGCAATCGCATTCGACACCACTCCGCGAGGAACCTCCATTACGCTCCCCTTCACGATCACAAATGTCGGCGAGTGGGATCTTGAGGTCGCTTCCCTCAACAGTCCTGCTGGTTTCACCGTCACGGGAGGAACCGGTATCATAGCACCCGGAGCGTCGCTCACCTTTGAAGTCACCCTTATAGCCACTTCAGGTGGCAGCTTCGAAGGCGACCTGAAAATCCTCAGCAACGACCCTGAACTGAGTCGCTTCACCTTCCCGATTTCCGGTCTTGTCCTCAATCCACCCACCGTGATCACCGGAGATGCCAGCGACTTGGCGAATCACTCCGCCACTCTTAATGCTGCCATTAATCCCGAAGACAGCGACACCACAGTGTGGGTGGAATACTCCGAGGACCCTGAACTCGATGGAGTCCTGGTGACCACAATGTCCGGCCCCTCTGAAGGTCATAGCTCCGGAGTTTCCATCGATCAACCCAATGGCATCGCAATCGACGGAGCTGGCAATCTCTACCTCGCCGACACTCAAAACCATCGCATTTGCCGCATCGCACCAGATGGCACGAGCATCATAATCGCCGGAACCGGAGAGGCGGGCTTTGCGAACGGACCCGCCGATAGCGCACAGTTTAATGAACCAATCGGAATCGCCGTGCACTCGGATGGCACCATCTTCGTCACCGATTCCCTCAACCATCGCATTCGCGCCATCTCTCCAACCGGCGAAGTCAGCACACACTCCGGTCTCGGCCTTGCCGGCTTTACCAATGGCAACAAAATCGCCGCTCGCTACAACCTTCCGTGGGGCCTCGCGATTGATGGAAACGGAATCCTCTATGTTGCCGATCGGGCAAACAATCGCATCCGAAAAGTCGCTGCCGATGGCGAAGCCAGCACCCTCACAGGCACTGGGTCAGCAGGCGACCTTAATGGAACGATCGACCTTGCTGAAGTGAACCAACCCATCGGCATAGCGGTGACAAACACCGGCCTCGTTTATATCACCGAGCTCGGAAATCACGCCATTCGCCGGGTCGAATCGAATGGAACGGTCAGCACCCTTGCCGGAGGAGCTTCGCCAGGCTTCCTCGATGCCCTTGGGACCACTGCCCGCTTCTCCAGGCCGACCGGGCTCGCAATCGATTCTGACAGTCAACTCCTGGTCGCTGATCGCGAGAACCATCGCATCCGCAAGGTCACCGCCGATGGAGCGGTAACCACCCTCGCAGGCTTTGGTATGGCAGGCTTCACCAACGGCACCGGCGAAGTTGCTCGCTTTGACAATCCCGAGTCTCTCGCTGTCGGTCCAGAGGGCGATATCTTTGTAGGAGAAATCACCCACGCCACCATCCGTCACATCGGTTTGGCTTCCGTGGTGGTCGAAGTCGCCACCGGTCTGACCGGGATTTCCGACTTGCCGGTCTCTCTCCCTCTCGATGATCTCAAGAGCGGCACCCGCTACTACTTCCGGGCCTTCGCTACCAGTGCTGGCGGGACCTCCTTTGGCCAGATCGAGAGCTTCTTGCTGCCAAGTCCAACCTCCTTCCAAACCTGGCAGATTACCAATTTTGGAACTGACGCCGACGAGCCTCTCATCGCCGGAGAGCGGGCCAACCCGAGTGCAGATGGCATCGCCAACCTACTCAAATACGCTTTTCTACTAGACCCCAATTTAAAGTCACCGAACGGACTCCCGAAGGCCACGCTGGAGGGACCCAATTTGACCATCACCTACACAAGAGTCAACGCCGCCACAGACTTGGGTTACACCGTCGAATGGTCGAACGACCTCTTCATTTGGAGCCTGGCGGGGATCACCGAAACAGTCATCACCGACGACGGCATCACCAGCCTCGTCCAGGCGGCAATTCCAATCGGCACCGAGAGCAAGAAATTTCTCCGCGTCGGCATCACTCTTCAGGCCCCATAACCCCATCATTTTTCCAAACCATGAAGCTCCTAACATCTGCCCTTGCACGCCCCTTGGCGCTGGCTCTTCTCGGACTCACCATCCTCGCGCAACCTCTCCTTGCCCAAAGCGCGCGTCAAACCATCGCACTCGTGGATGGCTGGAATTCCGTCTGGCTTGAAGTGCAACCCACCTATCCCGAGGGGCATGCCCGGGCCGGACAACCCATGGCTCCGGGAGACGTTTTCCCACCCGAAGTCTTGACCGTCATCACGCCCAAACCCCTGGCCGGAACCGCTGAGTTTTTTGCCCAAGACCCTGAAAATGCCACTCCTTCTTTCAACCAAAACGATTGGGAGCAATGGCACAAGTCCGAAGGGATTGAAGACAATCTCATGATGATCACGGGCAACCGCCCCTACCTCATCAAAGTAGAGGGAGCACAAGGGGTCACGGTAGAAGGCAAGGTTCGCTTCCATCGCCCGGTCTGGATAGCTGATCGCTACAACTTGATCGGATTCGGATTAGAAGGCACCCCCACTTTTAAGGAGTTCTTTGGGCCCTCTGGAGGAAAGCACCCGGTCGTCGATCGCAGAAAGGACCCGGTCGCCGATCGCATCTACCGGCTCGACGCAGCCACCGGAAACTGGGGAAAAGTCTCAGATTCCGACGAGATGAAATCCAACGAAGCCTACTGGATCTTTAGCGACGGACCGTCCCAATACATGGGCCCCGTTTCCGTCGATTTTAATGGGATCAGAAGCGGGCGCTTGAATTTCGGAGGACCTTCCGATGCCGTCACC
This sequence comes from uncultured Verrucomicrobiales bacterium, assembly GCA_913060685.1. Taxonomy (GTDB): domain Bacteria; phylum Verrucomicrobiota; class Verrucomicrobiia; order Verrucomicrobiales; family Akkermansiaceae; genus SW10. The sequence goes on along the minus strand of CAJXVQ010000014.1, from coordinate 17,349 downwards.
GTAGACGAGGGTGTTGATGCCATGGAGCTCGATCTTGCCGAGATCGTCTTCACATACGTCGCGGCCCTCTCCGAACCTTCCGATCCGCCACCAACTCCCGTCTCCCCCACGCTGGAACTCGTCACCAATCTCAATTCCAATGCCGGAAACCCCAACGATCTCGAACTCTACGCAGTGCGCCCGACCGCCGGATCCCTCGACTACCAAACTGTCGCCCGGGTCGACTCTACTCCTGACGATGACACCAGTTCCGGCCTCCAGGAAACAATCGCAGCTCAACAATCCGAAATCCTCACGATCGGCGCAAAGCGAGCTTGGTCAATTGGCCTTGCGGGACGAACCAACCTCTATCGTCTCAAGACCGGTGGAGCATCGTTCTGGCTCCCCATCACAGCTCTCAACAACAACCTCCAACTCCCCACCGATTTACTTCAAACCAACGAAGCTGCGGTAGCTGGACTCTGGGTCGGTGAAGTGAGCATCTCGGGCTCTACCAGCGCGGTGGAGAACGGAGCACCGATACGCGCGACTTCCAGCCGGGCCCCTCTTCGAATCATTCTACACTCTGATGCCACCGGCGCGGTTCGTCTCCTTTCCCAGGTTACCATCATGCAAACTCGCAGCGCCGACGCCTCGGTTCCGCCCACTCCGGTGCTCGTGATCGACCAATCAAAGATTCCTTTCTTCGAAGGGATCCGGGAACGCAACGGTAAGAAGGTTGGCCTGCGCATCGAGGCCGTTGCCTTTGATATGCCTCGCGACACTCGCATCACCGCCCAGGGTGATGACCTTCTCGATATGATCGTCGCGGAGTCAACCAGTCCGGTCACAAAGTGGCTCTCGGGTCGGGGACGCTATCCCGACAGTGACGACGTCGATGAAGCCGCAATCGATTCCTACCTTCTCTTCCGCAGCATCCGTCCTCCGGCCCTCAAGGAAACCTACCAACTGAGTCTTCCGGTGAGTGGCGCAATCGGACCTGGGAAAACGGTGCAGACCACTCCCGGCACTCTTACCCTCGACCCCTTCCACCGCACCAATCCGTTCCGACATGCCTTCCACCAGCGCCACGCAAAAGGCCCGAAGCTCACCCGTGAACTGGAGGTCATCTTCGACCCCGCTCAAGTTACCCCGGGACATCTCCGTGGGACCTATCGCGAAACGATCAGCGGCCTCACCAAAAGCAATCTCATCAATACCGGAACCATCGAACTTCGCCGCATCAGCAGCATCGATACCCTGGACTAATTATCATTATGAATTTTTCTCGCTTCTTTTCGCTCTCTCCCATGACCGAAATCCCATTAAAGCTCTCACGATTTCTCCTGGCAGCAGCACTATCAATACTTGCGCTATCAAACTCCGCGATGGCTCAGGACGATGAAGTAATTGTCACAGTTGTTTCCGAATATGAGGATACTCGGGACTCGAACTACTTCAGCCCGAGAATCAATACTAGTTCTACGAGATTCGAACAGACTCGATTAACACTCAGAGCACCTTCCGTCTTTTACGAAACATCGGCCGAGGGGGCGCGCACGCAAGCCGCCATCTTAACCGGCTACAAAATCGAGTATCCCACTTCCGGAGAAGCAGTAGAAAAGAGCGAAACCATCGAAGAGCTGGCTGGAGAGTTCACAGAGGTGACCATTCAACTCCCTAACGTCAGAGGTTTCCCTGCTGGGCTCCCTTTTACATTCACATGGCTCTGGAGTGAACCGAAAACCGGCGTCATTTCGATTGAATCCCGATATGGTGCGGACCGTGTTCGGCCACCGGTGGGCGTCTCGGAAGTCAATCAATTTTCCCGCGTGACCTTCGAAGCTCCTGCTGCGATCTATCTCGATGAGGCATTTACCGAACTCGAGCCAACCGAGGCCAACATCATCAGCCGGGCACCTTACCAGGCCGTCCCGATCGGATACTCCATCGACGGCCAAAACAACGTCCAGTTGAGTGGGGAAAAAACCGCTAGTCTGACCATTACCAGACCCGTGCAATTCACCTGGATCTGGGAAATTCAATACGGCCTCCTCGTCGAAGCAGATTCTGCAGATGGAACGGATGTCGTTGGCGAGTCCGACGTCCTGGATGCCAACCCAAGTCCCGAACTTGGGAAGCACTGGTATGGCAAGGGTGAAGCCATTTCCCTCTCCATCGACGGGCTGGTCGGAGATCAAGCGAGACGCAAAAGGCTGATCGGCTACCAACTGTTGAACAAAGAAGAATCGAGTGAACCAACTGAAGACGACACCTTCCAACAAGTGGTGAACCCCATTCCGATCGGCTTGGTCCCTAACACTAAGGCTGAATCACCTTCAAATTCTGAGCGACTAAACACCCTGCCACCATCACCACTAGACGCTCCGTGGCCCAATTCTATCGAGGCTCTCGATAAGGAAGGCCCCATCTTTGACAATACTGGCTTCAATCTGGAGTTCTGGATGAAAATTGACGGCACCAAGGCGAACGGCGACCTCCCTTCTTTTAGGATTTCTGAGAAAATCACCTACTTAGATGATGATGGGACAGGCTTCTCCTCGAATGATTTTTTTGATTTGACATTACAACAGACCTCAGACGGAGGGAACTTCACACTCACCAAAAGATTCTCAGAGAATGATGCCGGATCTTTTGAAATAGTCGTTAGCTCACTCATAATGGAGTTGCCCGCTTTTGAAATCGACAACAACTGGCAGCACTGGGCCTTGGATTACATCCCTGAGACGATCTTACCTGATGGCGTGATCCCTGCCCGCTATCGATTGTTCAGAAATACCATTCTCATCGCTGAAAGCTTCTCTGAATCCGCTCCGGATCCCATGAAGACTGCGTGGGGAAAAGATAAATTGAGCGAATTCATCATTCCCCGTTGGAGGCGGGATTCGAGTATTGGAAGCCTCCTTAGCTGGAAGGTTGATGGGTTAGAAGCAAGTTGGAGATCCTCAGCAACACTTGACGGCCCTGCCTCCTACAACAATTTGAGAGTCCGTCCACAAAGCCTGAGTGAAGACGAAGGTATCGCAAGGGCCCAGTTAGATGGCTATCAACGCGTCGCCTTTGCCGACTTGGATCAACATGAATGGCCTCTGAATGAAGGCGATCAGGTTTTTGATCCTGTTCTACAAAGTACGACAACCGTCATGTTTGAAGAGGACACTACCTTCACACGCTTCGGTGGACTACAAGCCGTGATGAACGACTGGAAACGGATTCGTTGGCTTTGGGAGGGTGAGGTTCGCTACCGCTTCGACGCACTGGGCGAATCCTTGGAGGATTTCACTGACCAAGCCTTTGTCCGCTACTACAATCGTGAAGGAACCGCCATCGAGAGGACCGTCTACAACAGTGGACAAAACACCGACGCGTGGGTTCCGATTGGCCGCAAGGTCGAGGTGGGGAGTTTCTACCGGACCAACGACCGCTGCTTCACTCTGGACAACTTCATCACCAAGCCAGGGGCCGACCTGGGATTTTTGTCCAGGGAAATTTCGGATCTCACCGACGTGGTCATCAACGACCGTGAGGGCCAATCTCGTCTTGCTCGCATCGCCACCATCCGCGCAGCCAAGGATCCAACCGAAGCTCACTTCGTCCTCTTTCCCACCATCTTCCGGGCCGAAATCCCCCTGGGAGAAGCTTTTGATTCCCGTAACCCGAATGCCTATCTCGTTCCGGAGCTTTGCGAAGGAGCACAACTACGAACCGAAGAACTTATCAGCGACGGCTTTTCGCTCATCGGGCTGCCGTTCCGGTGGGATCAACTTGGCTCCCGCCTCTTCCCCGTGGAGCCCGAGATTAATACCCTCAACTGGCCCGATGCCGTCAAGGAAGGAGTCAGCTACCAAATCCAAATCGTCTCGGGCTTTCCCAATGACGCCGTGAACCTCCCGTATCAACGGGAGAACAAAGACGGGACACGTCAAGGAAGCGCTCCCGATTATATCACCTCCGTTACCCTCAGTCCCGCTGACGGGAAATTCCCGGCCGCTCCGGGTGCACACTATCGTCACCACTACGACACCGAGGCAGAACGCACCCCTCCAACCAAGCTGGATCTCAGTGCGACTGACAATTGGAAATATCAGGAAATGACCTTCAAGGATCGCGATACCACCACCGTCCAAACGGCAGTTCCAGGTATCGCCTTCACCGCTGAGGCCACGGGACGCAGCGTCCTGCTCTACAGCTACCGCCCCAATCCTGACGAAATCGCCGATGGCACCATGGCCCAGATTACAAACGGGACCCTCACCGATGAAAACCTCGCGGTGCGAATCGTGCACTCCACACCTGTCAATCCAATCAGCCCCTATGCGCTCGCGTATCCCCACGGTCGCCAAGGTCTCCTCCTGGGAACCGGAGCCGGGGAATCAGACGGAGCGATGGGCGTAATCTCGAGGGGAGGCTCCACCGTCGCTGTCGATCCCGGACCGAACTTCGTCCTCGATTTTTGGTTAAACACCGGGGACCTCAAACCTGATGCCGGGCAGGTAAAAGTAATCAGCACCGGCGATAACCGTCTGGAGGTTGTTCTCAACCCCGCGACCGCCACCATCACCGCCAGCTATTTTGACATCTCCACCACACACTCTATTCCAGCTGGAGGTGCCGGTTGGAATCATTATGTCATTCATGTTTTTGGAGAAACGTTCTTAGGGGTTCCCGTGACCCTGCTTGATTTCTATGCCAATGGCGTGCGTGTAGAAGATGGCTTTATCACCGCATTTCTTCCGGCGGGATCTTCCGGCGCCATCCCTCTCGCCCCCTCGCTCACCGCGACAAGCCTGAAGTTCGGAGCCGGGGCTGATCAAGCCAGCGCCCTCCTCCTCGACCAGTGCCGACTATTCCGCACTCCGGGAACCTACCTTCAGGCAGGCGAAATTCGTCACCTTCGCGAAACCCGCAATTCCCCGTCGGAGCTAAGTGCCCCGCCACGGGAAGCCGAGCTTTTGCTTCACTTCGATTTCGAAACCGAGCCAACCGATCCTGGTACTGGAGTTCATTCTTTTGCGAGCACCGTCAATGACGTGGGAGTGGGACCAATTACGAACACCACCCCTGCAGAATCATGGGGTGGATCGTGGACCAATCTCGATATCGAGGAAGTCGCTACCCAGTTGGAAAGCCCCCTCGACAATGCCGGGTTTAACGGCGGTGGCTTCATCCTAAACGGGCTCTCCAACTACAACGCCAGCCTCTACAATCGCGATGCCGAAGTCGGGACATGGGGCCCCATCTTCCCGGTCAATCACGACCGGCTCTTCACCGAAGAAAATACCCGTCTCGAGGTCGCCTACTACGAGAACCCATACTTGGTTGACCGCATCTCTCATCCCAATGTGGCCTGGCCACACCGGGAAGTTCGCTATGACGAGGTCACTTTTCCAAGACGTGGCCCTCATAAGGACAAAGCCATCTACATTGCCAGCAGAGTCGGCTCCGAAGGCGTGGATGAAACTGGCAAACTACAAACGGTCTTTAAACTCGACCAATATGCCAACCTTCAGATCTACAACCAACCAAATGACGAGGCACCGGGATACAACCCCAATGAAGAGCACGCCCTCGCAGCCGGAGCCAACCGAGCTGCCCTGAAGATCAAGGAAATCGGAGAAGACATCCCCAACAATCCACCCCTCGCAGCCTTTGCTCTCCAGAACGACCTCAACGTCATCGACGGAGCCTCCTACACCTCCGAACCTTGGGTTCTCATTCAAGTCGACAACGTCATCACAGGCGAACCTGAAATGGCAGCCTATCGGGTCAACAAGACCCGCTTCGGGAGAGTCTCCTTTCCGAGCCCAACGGACTTCGTGGTCAATGCCACAGAGGGCCTCGCCTACGAGAGCGCCGCTAATCCCGAGGACCGCTTTCTTACGATGGACCCGGAAAAGCTCTATAATTTTTCCTACGCCTTTTCCTACCCGGTAGCAGCTGGAGATCTCCTCATTCCGCCCTATCCTCTAAATCTCGTGATCGGAAACACCGCCATGAGTGACGCCCGCGGGAACAACCACTTTAACCAAAGGACGATCTGGCGCGATGTGAATGGAATCCCTTGGGTGATCTCCGGAAATGGCAGCTTTTTCTATCAATACTTCTACCCCTTCCGCGGCGACTTTTATCTTCCCGGAACACCTCTTGGAACACCGGTGGCTTGGGTTCCCGACGAAATCGGAGGAACCCGAGACTTCATTGGCAACGGTCAAGACCTCGAACCAGGCAGAGTCGTTTATCACAGCTTCTGGCGCAGCAGTTATCCCAAGCTTAAGCGAGGCGAAACCCTCACCTATCAGGGAGGTGAATACTTCAACGAAAACCCCGGTGCCAACGGGCTTCCTGCCCTCGTCGCAATGAAGGCTGCCGAAGTCATCTTCGACGTCGCAACTCCGACCATGATCATCGGTGAAAACAATATCGATAACTACTCGGCAAGAATCATCCGCCCACTTGATCGCCATGAAGCCAGATTCACCGTAGCTGAAATGGCCGACGCCGGGTTTTCTCCGGCCGCGCCCTCCATCTTCGTCGTCGCCGAGCGTTGGTATTTCAAAGATTTGCCGGGTTCTCTGCAGCGCCGATTCTACTTTGACTCCCTTGCCGAAAAGCTCGTCTTTCGCGGTTACCTCAATGACAAGGATAGTGGTGACCCTGATCTTACCTCCGGCCCCGACCCGCTCAATATCCTCGAACCGAACGTCATTACATTCGACGATAGAATTCGCCTGCAAACTCTCTCCGAAAGCTCTTTATGGCAGTCAGCGATCACTGCCATCCACCAGAAGTCACAGAATCCCGACTTCGTCAGGACCGAGGCACCGCCCACCAATCCAGTCATAACCGGGCGATATATGGCGGGAATGAAAGAGTCTCCGGTCGTCACAAAACGAATCGGATTAAACCTCGATCTCCTCGGAGCCAACGCTGACCTGGAAGCCGAGGAGGCGCGCTTGGAAGAACTCACGGTGACGCAGAGAACTCTGGAAACCGGCTGGAATATCGAACTCCTCAATTTCTACGACCTGCTCAACGGACAGATTTCAGCCAACTCGATCTTCCCTCCCTCGGCCGAAGAGACTCGTCTCAGAATGGAAATCTCGCGCCTCGGTTATGAGATTTCGCAATTAGAGACGCAACGGGAATCCCGTTTCTCACACCTCGACAGCTTCGGGGTCGGATCTGCTCTGGTTCCCAGCCCGGAACTTCTAACCTCCCCGGTCAATGGTTCCCGCTTCATCACGATCGTCGAGAACAACCGCTCCGAACTCGATGGCTCCCCGATTTCCCTACATATCATCGAGCTTATTCCGGACCGCTATCGTGGCGCATTGAAAGTCATCGAGGCTGCCGACGCTTTCAGCGAAAAGGTGACCATTCAGCACAGCGGAGAGTTCGGAGGCAACACCAACGACCTTTACTATGAATGGTGGATCCGTGATGCCGCCCCGCTTGATGTTGTCGCGCAAGAAGTCTTTGCCGATGGCACCCTCGCCGGACTCGATGCACAGGGCAACTCGGCCTGGCAGGAATACCAACCCAAGTCCCGCGTCGAAGACGACAATCTCAACGATTTCCAGAAACGCCTTGGACTTCACAGTATCGTTTTCGAAGGAAGTCCGGAGGTCGTTCTTGCCGACAAGTTGGTGCTCATGCGCTATCGCCACAAAGACGAGACAGACTGGAAATTAGTGCCCTTTGAAATCACCAACCCGGTCGCTGAATGGCAACCGGGCACCCCCGCCCCCTTCCAATGGGCCGGTGCCGCCAACTCTCCGCAGTTGCAGGCTGATGGAAGCAAGCGCTACATCCCGCAACTCGTGATGGGTTGGGTCAAGCGCGTCCTCGATCGCATCAACCCCTACGAAGCGCGCTACAACGACTTCTTCAGCAATGAAAGCCCCGCCACTTATAGTAGCCAAATCCAAATTGCCGGAGCTCCCTACGCGGGAAAAGTTGCTCTCAATTCCGACAAGAACGTGATCGAGAATACCGGTCTCATTGAACTCTACGAGACCGTCCTACAAAGGGCCAAGGAACTCTCGATCGACAACTCCTCGAACGCAGTCAGCACAGACGGCATCAACCAAGCCCTCCTGCTCGCGGCCACCCGCCTGGCTGTGCTCTACGAATTGCTGGCACGCGAGGCCTACGGTGATGCTCAAGACGCGGCCATCACCGTCACCGCCGATGACATCAATCAACTGGGAGCCGTCAGTTCATTCACCCACGCCTTCCAGGGCTTGGAGTCTGATCTCCTCAATGAGGAACTCTCCCTCCTACGTGGTACTGACTTCCGTAAGAGCTTCCCGGTCTTCAACCGCATGTTCTGGAACTACACCAAGGGACTTGGCGAGGCCGCCTACAACGTCAACTACAACATCTACGATGAAAACACCGACGGCTTCATCAATGAAGATGACGCCCGAGCCCTCTATCCGCAGGGCCACGGAGATGCCTGGGGGCACTTCATTTCCGCCCTCGGGATGCACTACGCCCTCCTTCAGCAACCGGTCTTCAGTTGGAAGTCACGCTCCGAGCTCTACTCCCTGATGCAGAACGTGCTCGAGGTCGATTACCTCGATGAAAAGACCTTTGCCAAACTCGCCGCCGGCAAAGCCCGGGCCGGGCGCGACATTGTGCGCGGCACCTACCGCCTGCATTACACCCAGGATCCCGATGGCCAGTGGCAGGGATACAGCGACGGCGCCGATCCGGCCCGCGCCTGGGGCGTTTCCGAATGGGCCCACCGTGCCGGACAAGCTTCCTACTTTGACTGGACCGTCGCCAATGCCCTCCTCCCGGAAGACGCAGGCGACGCCACTCCAGTCGTCAATCCCGAGAACCTCGACCGCATTGAGCGCTCTGGCGCCGAAGACGAGATCGGAGAAGTCGCCGCCGGACTTCTCGAGATCCAAACCGCAATGGACGAAGCCAACAACGGGGTCAATCCGCTCGGCTTTGACGCTGATGCCATTGCCTTCGACATCGACCCCAACTTCCTCCAGATCGGTTCCGGCATCGATGGTGAAACCCACTTCACGCAGATCTACAATCGGGCTCTCACCGCCGGGAGCAATGCGCTCGCGACTCTCGATTTTGCATCTCGCGCTGAGAATAAACTACGCGCCCTTGCCGACGACACCGATGGTCTCATCGCAGAAGCCCTGCGGCAGGATATTGACTACCGTAACCGTCTTATCGAAATCTTTGGCCGCCCCTACGACGGCACGATTGGTTTTGGAAAAGCCTATCCAGAAGGCTACGAGGGACCGGATACGTTGCTCTTCGCGTATTTGGATCGCACTGAATTCACAGATATCATCCCACCCGGCACGGGCTCCACGGCTAATCCGGAAGTCCTTGTCTTTGACAACATCAAAGACACTGTCAGAGGGCTCGCATCCGACCCAACCCTATTGGACCTCTACTACGATTCTTCAGGAACCAGTAGCGACGAACTCACCACTGCGGTCGAGACCTTCATCCTCGGAAACGACTACGATGATCCAACTCGAACCTTTAGTATGCCTATTCGAAGGGCCTCAAATTACGCCTTTCAGGCTCCGGGTGATTGGGGGCAGCGCACCAGCTATGGATCCACCCAGCGAGCCCTCGAAGACATGCTCCGAGAGGAGATCGAACTAAAGGCTGCTGTCGATAACTACATAGCATTCCTCGGTGACTACGAAACCCTCGTGCTTCGCCTTCTCAACGAGATCGAACTCATTGCGGAGCGGGAAATCCTGGGCAACGAAATCCAAGGAGTGCGAGCAGGATTCAATACCGCATTGGTTGCCGGAGAAACCGCGGTCAACGTGGCAGACGAGTTGATCAACGCAGTCGATAATATTGAAGAAATCGCTAATGAAGCAGCCCCAACAGTCAACGGATTATCCAACGATGTCACCTCCGCCCTCCGTGCCACTGCTGCAACAATCAAATCAAAGGCTGGTTTAATTCTACGAGTTGGCAAAGTCGCTGCGCAAACCGGAGTTCTAGCAGCTGAACTTGTTCGCGATGAAGTGATTGAAGCCTTGGAAAGGGACGGTGCCCGTCTCGACTATGTCTCCGAGATCGAGGGCATGATGGCCGAGATTGAACTCCTCTCCGGAGCTGAAGCGCCCCTGCGCGCCGAGATCGGCGGACACCTGCAAAGTCTCGAAACCATCCGACAGGAATACTTCACCGCCCAGGCCGAGGGCTTCCGACTTCTTCGCGAACGTGAAGCCTTCAACAAGATCCTCGCCGCCTCGGTCCAAAAGAACCGCTATCAGGATATGCTCTTCCGTCTCTCGCGTAACGAGGCCATGTCGAAGTATCAAAGTACCTTCAACCATGCCGCGCGCTACACGTGGCTTGCCACGAAAGCCTACGACTACGAAACCAGCCTCGACCCTGGCGATCCCGCCTCCCCCACCCAGCTCTACGACCAAATCGTCAAGACCCGACAGCTCGGCTTGTGGAGCGAAGGTGAACCGCAGATCGGTCAAGGCGGTCTCGCCGAAATCCTCGCCTCACTCAAAGGCAATTTCCAGGTCCTCGAAGGCCAACTCGGGCTCAACAACGTCCAAGTCGCGAACGAAGACATTTCTCTGAGAGGAGAACTCTTCCGTATCGGACCTGATCAGGAGAGTGGTGGTTCTGCCGCCAGTGACGAACGGTGGGAAGATGCCTTGAAAGCCCGCTTCGTCGATGACCTCTGGCAGGTGCCCGAATTCAGAAGACATTGTCGCCCCTTCGCCAATAGCTCCGATGGCGAACAGCCGGGACTGGTCATCCGTTTCCGCACTGCCATCGAGCCGGGACAGAACTTCTTTGGGCGTCCCCTCCTCGGAGGTGATCACACCTACAGCACCGCCAACTACTCTACCAAAATCGCCACTGCCGGCGTCTCCCTTGAAGGCTACCCGGACGGTGAATTGGCAACCACTCCACGTGCCTACCTCGTCCCGGTTGGCAACGACTACCTCCGCGTCTCGACCGCCAACGAACCGGTGACCCGAATGTGGAATGTCCACGACACCCGGATCCCGACCCCCTTCACCATCAACCAAAGTCAGATCACGGCACCGGGCTTCATCCCGAGCCTCGATGGCGTTGACGGTCGCTTCAATGCTCCCCGCCGTCATGGTGACTTCCGCATGTATCACGAAGAGGGTGCCGACCCCGGCGACGACGAACAAAGCAGCCGCCTTATTGGCCGCTCGATCTGGAATTCGGAATGGTTGCTCATCATCCCCGGTACCGGCCTCCACGCCGATCCAAATTTCGGGCTGAAGGAATTCGCGGAAAACGTCTCCGATCTCAAGCTCTACTTTAAAACCTATTCCCACAACGGTCAGTAATACCACCACCCCGGCACGACCATGAACACGATCACCAAATCTCTTCTCAAAAGCGCGCTTCTTTTCCTGATGAGCTTCGCAGCACACGGGCAAGGATTCACAGACTCCTACGTCACCTTCTACGGCGAGATCCGCCAAGTCGGTGGCGCCGGCACCACTCTCTTGCAGTCCGGTCAGCTCGAACTCACCTTCGCCAATCAGGCTAAGTCAGCCAACAGCATCACCCTCGAGACAGAGCTCCGTCCAGTCGGCACAGGGAGCGCCAAGCCTTACTCATACTCCCTCAAGGTCCCTCTTGCCTATCTCCCCGAAGCACCGCGTCTCAACGAATACCTCGCCATCGGCTCTGCTGAAACCGATTTTAGAATAGAGAGTATCACGATCGATGGCACCGCCGCAACCCTCCCCGACGGAAGCAAAGAGTTCTTCGGCCTCAGCTTCGCGAGCCGTGCAAAGCAGTATCGCCTCGACCTCCTGGTCATCGGCGACCCGACCGACAACGACGGCGACAGTCTCCCCGATTGGTGGGAAAGCCTCCACGGCCTCGATACCACCCTTGCCGATGCCAACAGTGACCTCGACAACGACGGATGGAGCAACCTTGAGGAGTTTCTTCGCGGAAGCAATCCGCAGGAAAGCAACCTCGAACCGACACTCGCCACCGCCGAACTATTCGTCCCCGAACGAGGCGAAGCCGGATGTTATCTCCAGTTCCATGACTCCGATACCGCACCCGCAGACATCCATATCGAAGCCTCTCCCGCCTCTCTCCAGGGTTTCGAAATTCGCTGGTCGGGTGAGGCCCTCGACTCTGCCGACATGCCGCCCATCAGCCTTGCCGCGATCCAGTCCGGACGCCTCTCCATCGCACATCTCGATCCTGCCATTCGTGAAGCGACCCTGCCCCTCACCTGGAATGATGGCGGCGAAGAAAATTCCGGCTCGGTCCTCCTACGCGTCACCCACCCCAGCGCAACCGATGGCAATGATGCCGTCCTTTGGCTCGATGCAGCAGCCCTCCCAACCGACGTTCCCCTCTCAAGCTGGCCGGACCGCTCCGGCAACAGCCACAACGCGGTCCAACCTGTCGAAGCCAATCGCCCTAACGTGCGATCGTCCGGAAGTCACCAAGCCGTAGCCTTCACCGAAGCGACCAGCCATTTATTCCTCCAGGACTCCGCCTTACCGACCGGTAATCATACCATCCTCGCGGCGTGGAAATCAAGTGGCTCGCGTCACGAGCCCGAAGTCGTCTTCTCGAGTAACCGTGGCTTCCTGAGTCTCGATCCAACCGCGCAGGCCGTCTCCTATCCAGGCGCTCCCTTTTACCAAACCGACGACCTTGCGGTGCGTGGTTACGAATCCACACTGGGCACTACCTCGACCGCAATCTTCCGCCGGGAGGGAACCACCCTCCAGAATATCTTCGGACTTTCCTACAATGGCGAGCAAGTCGCCACCGAGACGATTGACCCGGTTCTCCCGACCATCGGCGCGCGTCGTCTCGCCCTTCCGATCGCCGAGCCCATCTCAAACACCTTTCAAGGAGAACTCCATGAGCTCCTCATTTTCCCGACCGCTCTGCCGGAGCAAAAACTCCGCGACATCCACGACTATCTGCAATCAAAGTGGAGCGGCTTCATCACCTGGGACTTCAGCACCGACCTGCGTCCGGTTACCCTCACGGCAGCAGGATCCGGCCGCCACATCATTCGTGGTGGCCATGGCGACGACGATTTACGTGGCGGTGAAGAAGCCAACATCCTGTCCGGAGGTCCCGGCGCCGACACCCTGCACGGCGGCCCGGGGCAGGACACTTTCGTCTTCGGCGGACTCGATACCGGAGAAGACGAAATCATCGACTTCGGGGACGATGACATCATCGACCTCTCCGCCCTTTTCTGGGGACAGAGTGGTGATGCTCGTCAGTTTCTCACGACCCGTCTCGATACCAATTTTGACTCGTCGGTTCCCACCCTTGATACCGTGCTTATCGTTCAGCGCCCCGACACCACCACTCAGGAAATCATCTTACGCGACCGCATCATCGGGACCCCACAACTGATCGAACTCATCGTCGAAGGCCGAATTCGGATGGGCGGGTTGAGCATCCCTACCGAAGTCTCTCTGACCCTCGCGAGCGGCTCCGAGGACAACACCGTCCTGCATGAATCACTCGACGAATCCTTCACCATCGAGATCACTCGAAATGGCGACGGCGTCCAAGGCTCCCTCGAAGTGCCCATCGGATTATTACAGGATGCTCTTGGTCGCGATCTCGTCGTTGAGGGAAGCGAGAACCAGGACGGACAGCGCGTCGTGGTGAAATTCGAACGAGGCGAAACTTCAAAGCTCATCACCTTCCGCCCCGTCCCCGATCTCGAGAGCGAAGGCACCGAGAGATGGCAGACTTCGATTCTCCCCAACTTCCGCTACGCCGTGGCAGGGGGGCCGGTGGCGCGAAGCGTCAGTGATACTCCCTCGGTTCACCTCGCCTTGATCGAGGCCAACGCCCTCACTTCCGGCCAAGCGGCCCGCGTCCGGGTCATCCGCGATGGCAGCACCTCCTCACCACTCACTGTAGCACTCGATCTCAAGGGCACCGCTCTGGAGGGCACTCATCTCACCAACATTCCACGCAGTGTCACCATCCCGGCCGGACAGGCCTCAGTCGAGATCGCCATCACGACCGAGAGCACTTGGGACGGCGCCATGACCCGCATGGCGATGCTTCGCCTCGTCTCCCAAAGTGCCTATCAATTGGGGTACCCTCACGAGGCCACAATTTATGCCGCAGCCAGTGCAACCGAGGCCGACAAATCCGGCTTTGATCGCTGGGTCACCGCCGCCACCGAGGGAAGGTTCTCCAATCTCTCCGACCTCCTGCGCACTCAGGGACCAGAAGATCTCAGCGACTATGTGCGCGCCTATGCCTTCGGTCAGCAATCACCGGAGACAACCACTGACACAGGCCTTGCCTTCCGACTGGTCGATAACAAACCCGAGCTCCGCGCTCGTATCGCAAGGACCGCCGCCGACCTCCAATGGCAGGTCCAATCTTCTGACGCAGGACAGGAGTGGATCGATGTCAGCCCTCGCTTCGCGGAAGATCTCACCGCAGACGAACTTTCCTTGTTAGGACCGCCGCGCGCGATCGGAGAATCGAAACGCCTCTACCGCCTCGCCTTCACTGTCGAAACCGAATCGAACCTCGGCGCCGGGCTCAACAGCCTCACCTCCTCCGACAATTACGGAATGAGTGGCCTCTCCCCCTGGCAGAGCGATCCCAGCACCGGTCACCTCGTCAGCACCGCCGACACCGCTGGAGCGACCAGTCGCCTCATCGTTGAGGTCGATGCCCCAACCAGCCTTAATTTCGACATGTCGGTGCAGAACAGCGACGGATCCGATTCCCTCTCCTTCTACATCGACGGACTACGCGTTGCTCAAACCAGCGGCGAGGTAACCCACATCAACCGAACGCTCGATCCCACCGAGCCAGTCATCCTCATGTGGGAGTTTCAACGCAGCACGGGAAACGCGGTCATCGGCAACACGCTGCCCCAATAGCACCAAGATCGAGGAGTGATTGGATCGCTCGAGACGGCAGGCGGCATTGAGCGAGGTGATCACGTGTCCCGAAGGGATCTTTCCCGTCCGTCCTATGGACCTTCAACCCGCCATTCTCCGCCCGTTTGCATCAGTCGCCAACGAACTCTTACGAGCAGAACAGCAGCGGCTCAAGGCGTCCGCCGAACAAGAATTTAAACGCGCCATCGAAGATCGATATTCCGTGCAATGGTCCGCGCGTTAATTCCGCAGATGGGGTAATGCCCTCCCTCAGCTGGATCACAATTTGAGCTGACTATCCCATTCCAACCCTCTAATCGGATTCAGAAGGAAATTGCGACCGGACTGAATTCTTGCTCCCATGCAAGCAACTGAAAGATTGATCCTCAATGGAGTTCGAAACAAAATCCCGCCAGAACATTTCCTCCATTCTCTAGGGAGTGGGTGCCTGCTAAAAGCTATTATTCCTTAAGGTGAAATCCTCATAAGGCCGCAAAAGAGGGTCGTAATACTACGGAGCCGGTGCTTGTTCATTGCGATCCGGCTGGTGTCGCCTACCACCGCACATGATCGCCCAAGCCCGGCCGACTCTCTGTTCCAGCTAGCCCGAGCCAAGGTGAGCCGTCAGCAAAGCAGGCACCAAAAACTTCGCCTTTTTTCGGCAGATGCGCTGAAGTGCGGGAGTTAGATAGTATCCCGACGATACGAACGGGCCGAACCAATGACACCAGGAAGCAACCAGGAACCGGAATTCATGCGTCTCTTCATGGCCCATGAGTCTGAATTGCGCTGTTTCTTGCGCACCTTGTTACCGACCTGGGAAGCGGTGGACGACGTTCTGCAGGAAGCCAGTGTCGTGATGTGGAAAAAACTCGATCAATTGAAGAACGAAGACGGCTTCCTCCCCTGGGCAAAAGTCATCGCACGTTTCGAAGCACTCCATGCTCGACGGACAGTTGCGCGGGACCGACTTGTCCTGAGCGAGGAGACGGTGGCATTGTTGGCCGGGGATGCACTCGATCTTCCCATTGATATTCTCCGTCGTGAACGCCAGGCTCTCGAGGTATGCCTTCAGAAACTGTCCGGGGAACACCGGGAGATTGTCCTGCTCCCCTACCGCAAGTCTGGAGGAGTCATACAACTCGCGAAACAAACGAGACGCTCAGCGAACAGTCTCTATAAGTTGATTGGCCGACTGCGGGAAAAACTTCTGCTCTGTGTCGAGCGTGAACTCAGTTCAGAAGGAGGTCGCCCATGAAC
Organism: uncultured Verrucomicrobiales bacterium; assembly: GCA_913060685.1. GTDB lineage: Bacteria > Verrucomicrobiota > Verrucomicrobiia > Verrucomicrobiales > Akkermansiaceae > SW10. The sequence continues at coordinate 1,171 of CAJXVQ010000014.1, read as the reverse complement.
GAAGATCAAAATAGCGAACTCATCCAACGCTACTTTCTTGGGACGATCTCCGAGAGCGAGATGGGGGAGCTGGATAAGCACTTAAAGAGAAACGCGGATCTGCGCACCGAGTTTCACGCCGCGGCACGAATGGAGACAAACCTGCGAGATGCGGCATCGGGCATTCCGGAACCGGAGGTCGAATTGGCGACACCACGCCGTCCGAGGCATCACAACATTGTCAGTTTGGCCGCAGTCGCAGTCATTCTTTTGACCATGGTCTTAATTTTTGCTTTCCGTCCCGACAAACCCAAGCACCTCGACTCACAAGCCCACCTTCCCATTGCGTCGATTTCCAAAGTGAGTGGCTCGATGATGTGGATTGGTGATGGCGGTGAAGCAGACGAATCCCTACGGGAAGGTGATTCGCTGACCGGCGGCACTCTGGAAATTCGATCTTTGAATGCTTGGGCCGAGATCGTTTTTACTGATGGTTCGAGCGTGTGGGTCTCGGGCCCGGCAGCGTTGACGATTTCCGACGGAGAAGCGGGCAAGATGATCCGCGTGCGAGAAGGCAACCTTTCGCTGGACGTAGCGACACAGCTTCCCGGTCGACCACTCCGCCTGATCACCCCTTCAGCCGAAGCCGTCGTCTTGGGGACACAGTTCAATGTCAATGCCGACTCCACCTCGACCAGTCTCACGGTCAACGAAGGACGAGTCCGTGTGAAGCGTCTCGCCGACGGCAGCGTGCAGGAAGTTGCCGCGAACCATCGCGTGATCGCAGCCCTCGAACAAGAGTCGGAGTTCAGAACTCTCCCACGCGGTGATTCTGCCCATGTCTGGAAAAGTGTCTTTCCGCTCGATGTCAGGCAAGGCCATTGGGTGACTGAAGACACTCCTGAATCAGGTGCCTTGCTGGCCGAAGCGCATCTCTTTCAGGGAGATCGTGGAGTCCAAATCCCCCCCATCCTACTCCACAGTGCCGTGGTAGGCCCCACAGATAGCCCGGTGATTCTTTCGGATAGAGCGCGTTTTCGAATTCGCGGTCACCTCGACCGCAGCTTTAAGTTGAGCATCGGCTTCGGAACTCATTTTGCACGCGGTGGATTCGCAGGAAAATATTCAACCGAACGCGCAATTGTCGTTGAGAGCGGAGAGGACCTGTCTCTTATACACATCTCCGAGCCCA
>CAJXVQ010000013.1 GCA_913060685.1 uncultured Verrucomicrobiales bacterium | reverse complement strand
CTACACAGAGTAGATCGTCGGCAGCGTCAGATGTGTATAAGAGACAGCTCCTGATGAGAACGAAAAGCCGAGAAACCAAACGTTTCTTTGAGGACGGATTCAGGCGTGAGTGTAGTCATGGTTAAAATTCCAAATTAGTTCTAATGAACAGTTATCGAATCGTGTGGAGGATGGCCAGAAAAAAGGAATTTTTGAGCAGCGGAGCTCTCTGCACATTGGTAAGCGACCGAGAGTGGCGGCGACCCAAAGGAGTCACTCGGAACCAAAAATCGACGCACCTTCTACATTCCGTATGTAAATCGTCTGACGTTTAAAAATACGCCTTCTTGAGCAAATTGAGGAACAACTACGCCTGGGGCAGATCGTCTGCGGTCAGGTCGAGGAAGCAGTGGGGCCCGCGTGTTAGTTTAGCGCCACCGGGCTGCTTCCAGTAGGAAGAGAACTTCGAATCCTTAAAGTTAGAGTCATTGTTAGAGAAACCTCCGCTGCATTTTTTCGTAACCTCTGGTCAGAAATCCCGATCTTTCTAGTGAAGGACATGAAAAACACTGGAAAAACGGAGAAGCTGGAGCCCTGGAGCACTCCCTCACGGGACAACCCGGGGCGGTGGTATCCCTTCATTCATTGGCTCTGCCAGCGGGTCTACTACAGCCGGATCCGCCTCCTGCACCCCGAGCGGCTTGCCGGCGCGAAGGAGGTGCCGGTGCTCTATCTCGGCCTACATCGCAACGGAGCGATGGACGGATTCATTCACCATGCCCTGTTTCCGAAACAGACCTTCCTCATCACCTCGAACCTGCGCCGTCATCGCTTCCTCCGCCTGTTCTTCTCCGGGATCGAGGTCCTCAGAAAAAAGGACCCCGCTTCCTCTCCGGCCGCCCGCAAGGCCACCAATCTCGCGGCCCTGGACCGCTGCCAGGCCCATCTCGCCGCCAACGGGCAGTTGCTCGTGTTTCCGGAAGGAACCAGCGATCTCGGCCCCCATCACCTCCCCTTCCAAAGTGGAGCGGCCCGGATTCTTCTCCGTTTTCTTGAGGAACATCCGGTGCGCAACATCGCGGTCATTCCGCTCGGCATTCACTACGAACGCGCCTGGGCATTCCGGAGCCGGGTCGAGATGCTGGTCGGACACCAGATCAATACCGACTTCGATCCGGAATCCACCCACCGGACCCGACTCGGTATCCTGAAGCGACGCATCAACGAAGCCCTTGAGGATGTCGGCGCAAACTTCCCAACTCCCGAAGACCAGCAACGGAGCGAAGCGGCCGCCTACGCCTCGACGCTGGGAGCCGGGCACACATACACCGAAGCTCTCCAACGGTTCGCACACCACTTACCAGAGCGCATCGCAAACCACTGGAGTTCCCTCCGGGAGAGCAAGGAGTGGCCCAAACTTTGGCTCCACCAGGGAGTCCCCTTGATTCCTCTGAAACGCCGCCTGCTACCGCTCTACGCTTTCTGGTTCGCGATCTCCGCTCCCTGGGTGGCCCTGGGCTCCCTGCTCAATGCCCCACCGCTGTTGGCTGCGCATCTTACCGGGAAACGCTGCGCCGATGAGCCAAACGTGATCGCCCTTTGGCGTGTTCTGGTCGGCCTTCCCGCCTCTCTCCTGTGGGTCACCTTCCTGATTTTTGTGACCGTGACCACGAGCCACTGGGTCCTCTTTGCCGGCTACCTGGCCGTCTCCACCCTCGGACTGCTCTCCTACTACCGCGTGAAAAAACTCGCCGTCACGATTCACAACGGCCTCCGGTTTCCCCGCCTGCGTCCCGAGGCGCTGCAGTTCCATCGCTCCATCCTCAATTCCTTATCCAATGAAGACACAACAAGATCAATACTCGACTCCGTACCTTCTGCCCACTGAATTGCCGGGCACATCCCATCGCTATGTCCTGACTCTCGACGAGCAGCGTTGTTGCGATCTCCGCAACGCGGGCGGCAAGGGATCGAGTCTCGCCTCTCTCCGCCAGCAGGGATTTCCGGTCCCGGCGGGTCTGGTGATTTCATCCGACTCCTACGACGAGTTTCTGCGCCCCGTGTTTCGCTCCCTAGAAAGTCTTCTCAAGGACTGGGATGCGGACCGTCCCGGTGCCGCCGCCGACCTCAGTACTCAGGCGCGGAAACGCCTTGAAGCCTTGGTCATTCCCGCCGCGATTGATGAGGAACTACGCTCAGCCTTGCTCCGCTTTCCATCGAACCAAGGATTCGCGGTGCGGTCCTCCTCCACCCTCGAGGATCTGTCCGGTGCCGCCTTTGCCGGCATGCACGAAACGTGGCTCAACTGCCACGGCCTCCCCCGCCTGCTGGAAACGATCCGATGCTGCTACCTCTCGCTCTGGTCGGAACGCGCCATCACCTACCGCCAGCATAAGGGCTTTCACCATCTCGACAGTCGAATGGCCGTCGTGATCCAAGCCATGGTCGACTGCGAAGTGGCTGGCGTCGGGTTCAGTGTGCACCCCGTCACGGGCGACCTCCAGACCATGGTCGTCAACGCCAACTTCGGACTGGGGGATTCCGTCGTGAATGGAGAACACGAGGTCGATCACCTCGAACTCGACAAGACGACCGGAAGTGTGAGTCGCTCCATCCCCGGCCAAAAGAAAACCAAGGTGGTCTGCGATCCGGTCGAAGGCGGGATCCGTGAAGTGGCCCTCGACGCCGCCACCGGAAGCGCCACTTGCCTCACGTCTTGGCAGATCGACCAACTCAGTGCCCTGATGCTGCGCGTCGAGGAAGCCACCGGGTTTCCCCAGGACATCGAGTGGGGCTTCGCGAAAGGCGCGGTGCATCTCTTCCAGGCCCGACCCATCACAAGTATTCCACCGCGCTGGACGCGGGACGAATCGGCCGAGCGCTTTCCCAACGTCATGACTCCGCTCTCGTGGGATCTTGTGGACGAGGGCTTCCACAAGTCGCTGGACCATTCCCTCGATCTGATGGGACTTCCCTCGTTCGACGGACAGTGGTTCGCCTCCCATGACCACTACATTTACGGAAACCAGAACGCGGTCGAACTCTACCTCGGCCGGGCACCCTTTCTCATCAACAATTTTGATGACTTGCGGGAAGTGATCCCAGATCTTCGCTCACGCTATCGCTGGGTGCAGGATCTGCCGGCCACCTGGTCACGCGATCTCGACAAGTTCCTGCTGGGCGTCGGGAGACTGGCGTCCCAACCCGTCGAGGAATGGAACGACATGCCACGACTTTGGAACCAAATCATGGAAATCAGCCGCGTGGGCAACGAGTATTTCCTTCCGAACATCGCCATCTCAATCACGCAGTCGAAACTCCATCGCGTCCTGTTCCACTTGCTCAGCCTGGCGGTCGGAGAATCCCGCACACCCGAACTCTTCGATTCGCTTCTGGCATTTTGCGAAACGACCACCTGGGAGATCAACCGCGAACTCTACGACCTCGCCGTGATGGCGGATCAAAACGACAACCTCAAGGCGACGATCCTGAAGGAAGACTCGCGCCACATCATCGATTCCGAAATCCTGTCCCGCTTCCCCGAGTTTGGCCGCTCCTTCGAGTCCCTCATTGAGCGTCACGGTCATCGCGAACCAGAACTCGACGCCTATCACGCCACCTGGATCGAGGTGCCGTGGATCGTGCTGGATCACGTCCGCCTCATGCTTCGGTCCCTCCAGACCACCACCCCACCGGTCCGGAAGGAGCGGACCCTGAGAACCCGGATGCTCCAAGCCGAAGTAATCCTGTTTGCCGCCCTTCCCGAGGACCTCCACTACTTCTTCCGCGAACTGTTGCGCCTGACCCGACTCTACACCGGACTGGACGACCGGGAACACTATCAAACCACCCGCCTGACACCGGTCTTGCGCCGGGCCGTGCGCAGCTTCGGATCCCGACTGGTGGAGGATGGCCATCTGGATGACCCGATGGATGTCTTCTTCGCCCGCAAAGCGGATCTTGAAGCGGCGGTCGCGAGCAATGACGAGGCGGGATGGCAGACCCTCGCGACGATCATCAACTCAGCAAAGGAAGTCTACCAGCGGGATGAGGCCCGACGCCCCGAGTGGATACTCGGTGAACAAGCGGAAGACACCAATTTGGTGGATTCGGAATCCGGTGACCAGCAGATCCTTCGCGGCATTCCGGCGAGTTCCGGGCAGATCGAGGGAGTCGTCTGCCAGGTGTGGAGCGAGGCCGATTTCTCCTCCGTCCCGGAAGGCGCCATCCTCGTGGCCCGCACCACCAACCCGTCGTGGACGCCGTTGTTCCATGCCGCCGCCGGTGTCATCACGGAAAGTGGTGGCCCATTATCCCACGGGGCCATCACCGCCCGCGAGATGCATATTCCAGCCGTGATGGCGGTGCGCGACGCCATGCTCAAACTTCCCACCGGACAACGCGTCCGACTCAACGGCACGAGCGGTGAGATCCAGATTCTCTGAAATGACTCCTCTCAAAAAAGCCACGCACCAACCGACTTCCATGAAACGACTCGAAGCACTTCTTCCCCTCGTCTTCCTGATCCTGCACGGATTCCTCTACAACGAAATCGGCGAACTCGCGGCGGCGCGTCAAATCGACCTGGGCCCCGTGATCGAAACCCCACTCGACGCCTGGATTCCGTTCGTCCCGGTCTTCGTGCTCCCCTACACCTTCGTCTGGTTCTTTCCCGTCTTGGTGGTCGGCTACCTGATGGTGATGCGGGTCGAAGCTGACAAGTTTCGACCGATGTCGGTCGCGCTGCTCGTGCTGGCGCTCGGATGCTATGCTCTGTGGATCGCCTTTCCGGTACAAGTGGGGCTTCGTGTGGAGGAGAGTTCACTCGCTGCCCACGGCTGGCTTGGGAAACTCGTGCTTTTCAACTACCAGGGTGCCTCCCACTGGAACGCCTGCCCGTCGTTTCATGTGGCAGGCCCATGGCTCCTCTATCGCGCGGCCCGTCTGATGGAGCCACGCCTGCCCCGTTTCTTCTTCTGGGCCTTCGTGGCAATTGCGCTCTCCACCGTCCTGATCCGCATCCACTACGCTGTCGACATCGTGTGTGGACTCGTCATCAGCGAACTCGTCATCCGGATGGTATTCAAGCCCCTCTACGAGGCCCGGACCCGGGAACGGGTTCCGAAGCACGCCACCTGAACGGCTTCCATCGGGATCATTGGCCCAGAATATTGACCGAGGACGATTGCCGCCGTCACATTAATCGGTCTATCCCTGATATCTCCAGTCATATGACTCTTCGGACTATTTTTATACTTAACTCCGAGGTAACTACTCAGGCCCCTTGGGCGAGCTCATCAACCGCCCCATCGAACTCGGCCTGTCAGGAGTCGTCGAATACCAGGGGGCTTTCATGGGTTATCAGGGAAATCGTCTGTCTGAATCGAGGTTAAGTCTCCCAAGCGACGGTTTTTCTGGAAAATCGTCTGTCGGGAAATAGGATGCGTTAGTGCCCATGAAACCGATTCTGTTCACCCATGACGATTGCGATGCCCACCGGATGCATGAGGGTCACCCGGAGCGTCCGGAACGGCGGCAGGCTGTGATGCGGCATCTCCGGGAGAAAAAGGGCCTTGAGGGTTGGGAGGTTCGTGAGCCGGGACTGGTTAGCCGGGAGGCGCTTGAGCACGTTCACGATGCGGACTATCTCGATCACATCTTTGCTGCGGCTCCGGAGGAGGGCTTGGCTCCGCTTGATGCGGATACGGCGATGTCCCCGGGGACACTTCGGGCAGCGCGGCTTGCGTCCGGTGCGCTCGAAGAGGCCGTTGCACTGGTGACCCGGGGCGAGGCGCAACGCGTGTTTTGTGCAATGCGCCCGCCCGGGCATCATGCCGAGAGCAATGCGGCGATGGGTTTTTGTTTTTTCAACCATGTCGCGGTCGGCGCTGCTGCCGCCATTGAGACACCGGACATCGATCGCGTGGCGGTACTCGATTTCGACGTTCATCATGGCAATGGGACGGTCGAGATGTTCCAGGACCGGCCCGAAGTGCTCGTCTGTTCGAGTTTCCAGCATCCGTTTTATCCGGGCCGCTACCATGAGGTGAAGCGGGAGCACATCGTGAATACTCCCCTTCCCGCCGGCACGGGAAGCGATGACTTCCGCCGGGCGATCGAGCGCGACTGGGCACCGGCCATCGAGAAACACCGGCCCCAGCTTATTTTTATTTCCGCCGGGTTCGACGCCCATCGGGACGACCCGCTTGGAGGGTTGCGTCTCGATGAAGAAGACTTCGCCTGGGTGACTCGCTGGATTGTTGACGCGGCAAAGAAGCATGCCGGGGGGCGCGTGGTGTCCACGCTGGAAGGAGGTTACGACCTCGATGCGCTCGCCAGCTCGGTGGCTGCCCACCTCAAGGAGCTTGTTCGGTGAACCCCGCACCCCGAGAAAGCTAAGGGCCAACCGCTAAAAGCGAATCGCCATGGTGCGTAGGGCCTTTGACTCTGTCCGGATCCCTTGATCGCCTTGAACCGGAGAGGGGAGAAACGAGGGTGCAAACGCTTCGGAATGAGCTACCCTCCGCCGTGTGACCGCGAAAAACAAGCTTCCGTTCTCCCCGCAAGTGCACCGTCGCGTCGTATTTACGGCCCGGGTTGGTGTCGCGATTGGCCTGTTGTTATTGGTCGTCCAGCTCGTTCTCTACTCCAGCCGGTCCAGCGAGCTCGAGCGGACCTCGATCGAACGGGGCCAGGCTTGTACGGATCAGATTAGTGTCGCTCTCGATCAAGTTTTGCAAAGTGTCGAGGCGACCGCGCGTGACTTTGCGACGGAGCTCGAGGCTGGTTCGATCGATGCCGACAACCTGCTGGAGCGGATTGAGCGCGACAGCCACCGCGAGCCTTTCTTGCTCGGTCTAACCGTCGCCTACGCGCGCGATGCCTACCCCGGCGGTGGCAAGCCGCTCTATGCGCCGTTCTACGATGTTGCCGCGGAGAAGATGATCTTTTGCGAGACTTTCTACGACTACACGGACCCGGCCAGGCGCAAAGATGCGCTGTGGTATCAGGATGCCCTCGAGTCGTCTGAGAGCGGCGTTTGGATTGCGGCCTTTGGTCCCGCCGCGGAGACGACCTATGTCGGTTTCAGCCTGCCGTTTCGAAACGCATCCGGTGCGACCGTTGGGATAGTCAATGCCTCGGTTTCGATGGCCAAACTCAACGATTTGCTCAACAAGCGGTTCGTAGGGCGGCTTGGCGGCGGCGTGATGATCAACCGCGACGGCATGCTCGTCGCGCATCCCGTATTTGACCACGTTCGCGCCGGTCGCAAATTGAGTGATGTTGCGGAACAGGCTGCGGATCCAGCCATGCTGGCGTTTGCGACGCAGACAGGTGAGACAGGGGAGCCGCGGCGGTTTACCGAGTTGCCGTCGCTGCGCGCCAACGGTGCCGGATGGTTGTTTGAGCTTTCGGTCCCTCGTGCCGACTGGAGACTTGGTGTCGCGATCTTCGAAGACGAACTGGAGCAGCAGAGTCGGGAGTTGCGTCGACGGCGAATCCTCTTGATCCTGACAATTCTCGCGACCGTCGTGCTCGCCCTGGGACTGGTGTTGCGCGTGGACCGACTCCGGGACGGTTCGATGTGGTTGTTTGTAAGCGCGCTCACCTTGTTGTGCTTGGGCGCGATTTACGTGATCTGGCTATGGACGCTTGCAGATGCCGGCAAGATTGAAGATTTCCAGGAGACCGATGCGCGAAAAGGGAGCCGCATCGTTGCGGACCGTGCCAGCCTTGAGTCTTTTCTTGATCACGAAAAAAAGCTCGCCGCGGATTTACATCGACCGGCGCCTGTCTTGATTCCTACCGGCGTCGAGTTGCGCTCGCTGCGATTTGTCGATGGCGAGACAGTGCAGGTTGGCGGCGTGATCTGGCAGACCTACGACGACACGCTGCACAAGGGGCTGCAGCGAAGTGTGAGCATTGCCAACGTCGCGCCGGATCCCGAAGCGCTCAGCCTGGAGGAAACGTCGCGCACCCGCACCGGGAGTAAGGAACGCATTGTCTGGGAGTTCCGGGCGGCGCTGCGTGCCGGGTTCGACTACAGTCTGTATCCCTTCGATCGCCAACGTGTGCCGCTCGCGCTTAGCCACCCGGCGATCGACAAGAACATCGTGTTGACGCCGGATCTCGATCGCTACGCCGTTCTTAATACGCACGCCAAGCCCGGGCTGGGCAAGTTGGTCTTGCCAGGATGGACGGTGCTCGGGAGCTATTTCGGTTACGACGTAAAAGACTCGACGGTTGGCTTTGGCGAGGCCGCAGGACGATCGGACGGACCTGAGCTGCACTTCGATGTGCTGGTTCAACGGCAGGTGCTGACACCGTTTCTGTCGCACATGTTGCCCCTGCTGATCGTCGCTTTTTTACTACACGGCGTTCTCATCAGCTCGAGTTTCAACGCTGATAAGAAGACGAGCTCAGGGTTTAGCACCTTTGGTGTTTTGGAGACGAGTGGTGCCTTCTTCTTCGCGATCGTCTTCATGCACATAGATCTTCGCAGCTCACTCAGCCTCGACACGATTACCTATCTCGAAGCCCTGTTCGTCGTGGCCTACTCGATGTTGGTTCTGGTCGCGATAAATTCGTTGGTGTTCACGGAGACTGATGCCGTGCCGGTGCTGGAGTACCGCGACAACCTAATCCCAAAACTCCTCTACTGGCCGGTCCTGACGGGTTTGTCACTTGCTGTGACGGTGTGGATTTTCTACTGATATCGAGTACGACTTACGGGGGGTATTTCTCTCATGCTCCGATAGGGCTTCGGACCTATGCTGCAGCTGAAATATCCGTCTAATCCATCATGCGTGGCTCGCGGAGAGCCAAAAAAGCGTTAGAAATACTGCGGCTGGATTTGCGGAAACCATCACCAACAGTCATGACCCATGTGTCCTTGCCAGAGCGGTCTTAGCTATGCCGATTGTTGTCACCTGTTTCAAGAGGGTCTTGAAACACCGAAAACTGCCGTGCAATTGATACGATCACGCGACATTCCCACTTCAGGACGCCAAGGGTTGAATTTCGCCGCCATGAATCACATTCTTCAAAAAGCATTATGAAAATCACCAACGCCCAACGACGTGAAGCCCTCGCACATGAAGACCGATTCGTGCGCGATGAGATCCTCCGCATCACCGAACGCTTTCAGGATAGGGGCCTCGAAGTCACTCGCCTGATCCAGAAGACGATTGATCAACATGGACTCGAGGGCGGCTTTTCATACCCCCACCGCCTGATTGGATTCGATCTCGACGATGAAGCCTCAACTTGGGTCCTTCAGAAACTTCAATCCGACTCCACCGCGCAAAACGGTGAAAACTGGAGATGGCACTATGCCAGGTGGCTCCAAAACCAAGCGCCACTTTCCTTCGTCGAGAAACAGCGCGAGGCCATCCTCGAACAACTACTTGCCCCCGGTCACTATTCGGACGAAGAGGTGGAATTCAAATTTGAAAAATTCATTCTCACCCGGTCGCTCACCCCCGCCGAAGCCCATGACCAGCTTCTCACTCACTGCGCCAAACTCAATGCAGAGACGGACTATGCCGAGTCAAACTGGCAGGATGCCGAGCAACTCGTCCCACTTCTCAAAAGCGGAGGTGATGACATCAAGAAAGCCGTCCTCACTTTCCTGAGTGACAAAAACAACCACCCCGATGAGGGGAATCCAAAGGACACCGACTGGCTCTATCAAGCTTACCTCAATGCTGCCGGGGATCTCCAAATCGAAGAACTAGTCCCCGTCCTCCTCGATTCCCTCCTTCTTGATTGGGAGGGCATCAATGAAGACACGCCCACCGCCCTCGCGCGCATCGGCACGGCCAGCACCATTGAGCAAGTCACCGACTTCTACCGCCAACATCTTACAAAAGAAGACGCCGGATCCGAGACCTCCCACATCCCTCTTTTTCTCACCCGCTTCTTCGAGCACATCGACTCAGACCTTGCCGCAGAAAAAGCTGCGGAACTACTCAAGGAAGACGATAGTTTCATGAACCAATGTTGCCTTGCCGACGCCGTCGCTTCCGATCTCGATAGCCGTCACACGCCCGAGATCCTCGCCTTCTGGAAGAAGAACCGTCAAGACGCCGATGCCAAAAGCCTCGCCGGGCCTCTCTACGCTCTTGCCATTTTGAGTGGAGAAGAACCCGAAGAAATACCTCAGTGGAAAGAGGACCTCAAAGAGAATTCAAAACCCCTCACCGGAAGTATCGACAATTTCCTGAAAAATTTTGATCAGCTTTTCAAACCCCGGCTCAACTTTGGCTCGACCCCGGCCAAACCAAAGCAGCCAAAACCGGAACGCGAACGCACCTACTGGGAAAAGCCCGAAGTCACCGCCGGCCGAAATGACCCCTGCCCTTGTGGAAGTGGCAGGAAATTCAAAAAGTGCTGCATGGCTTAACAAATAGGAATCCAAATGACTCATGCCCGTAAGTCACACCTCACCGGTATCGCAAAAGATCGCCCTCTTCCAGGAAAACGGCTACTTTATCCTCCGCTTCCTCACCACCGACCTTGGCAAAAACCTCGACCAAGTCCTGGACCGTATCCAACGCACCATGGCGCACCTCCGAGAGAAGCGAAGACATTGACCTCGGGGCGAAAGTCGGTGTCACCACCCGCATTCTTCACTCCTGATCCCAAGGGGCCAAAGTCTTGATCACTCTCCGGTTCGAGCGTCGGTAAACCACGAAATCGGAATCCACCGTCCATACCCTCGCCTCACTGATAGACTCGAGAAACTGCACCAGGCAGGCGTCCGCAAAATCCATTGGAGTATCTGCATACTTCTCCAAGAGTTTCAGTACTCTCGGAAGCTCGGTATTCAAATCAAAGGCAACTTTCACCACTCCTGCCCGACACATCTCCACCAAGACCCGGCGAGAAATCTCCGCATGCCCAAGAAGATGCCACGCCTCCGTCAAAACCGACTCACAAGTCAAAAGCGGCGGCCTTAAATTCTTGAAGCACTGCACCGCCCACTCGTGATGTTGGTCCGAGCGATCCAAAAGCGCCACGAGCGCCCCCGTGTCCGCGATGACTGGTCCAGCAGTCATTTCTTCCCGATGTTCGAAAGCCGGGCCTTATTCGTCGAAAGATCACCCAACCCGCTGGCCCCGAGTTTCTCCGAATCCTCGAAAATATGCGCCATCAGATCATAGCAAGACAGTTCATCACCCGTGGGGGAAGATTCCAGCACATGATCGATCCCTTCACGAATCAACGCAGCAAGAGAACTCTGCCGCACGCGCGCCAACAACCGCAGTCGCTGCTTCTCTTCCGAAGAAATCTTGATGGAAACCGTCTCGGACATAATATGAAAAGTAATTCCACTCTGCCAGAAGTCAACCACCCGCTCATACGAAGGGTATGAATCATGGGGACTGGGATTTTCTGAAGCCGGCGTCGGCTCGCTTGAAAGTGAGCCGGGACCAGGAATTAGGAAGTCAACAAGGGGTTTGACATTCTGAAACTCCTCGGAGAGGAGTCGGCACAAAGGTTGATCTGGCTTGGCGATCAAGACCTGCCCTGAAAGTTCAGGCCAGGATGCGGGCGCACCGTTCACGTTTTTCCAGAAAAATGAGAGCCTTTCAGCCGTCTCTGCTTGAGCTTAAAGCTTTCTAGACCGCCTCCGCGCAGCGTTGGCAGAGGTCGTCGGTGACGACAGGCTCATACTTGCGGCAACGGGGACACATCGCATGACTGGTGGCTTCGACGGTTGCCGTGAGAGCATCGCCTTCGGTGACCTTGAGCTCGCTCACGATGAAGAACTCGGCCGCGAACTGGTGATCCTTGAGCAAGTCGAGGCATGGATTTTTCGACGGCACGGTGAGGGTGACGCTGGCTTCGTTGTTCTTTTTGAACTCCTTGGCCTGCACTTTTTCCTCAATCGCAGTCTGCATCACGGCCTTGATTTCGTGAAGCTTGTTCACTTGGTCGATGGCCGCAGTGGTGGCGTATTTCGGGTTCACCTCGGGGAAGGTTTGCTCGTGGATGCTGCCTTCCGATTCGTTACGACCGGCATGCTCCCACGCTTCCTCACTGGTGTATGCGAGAACAGGAGCAAGGAGTTTGACGAGAGCATCGAAAATCTCCCCCATCACCCAGACACTGGCCTTTCGCTGCTCGCTGTCTTCAGCATCGCAGTAGAGGCGGTCCTTGGTAATGTCGATGTAGCTGGCACTCAGGTCGCTTGCAGCGAACTGATTGACCGTAGAGAAAACCCGACGGAAGTCGTATGCCTCGTAGGCATCTCTTACTTCGGTAATGATGACCTGAAGGCGCTCCATGATCCATTGGTCGATGAGCGGGAGAGTTTCCGGCTCGCTCACCTTCTCGTCACGCATGTTGCCGAGGAGGATCTTGAAGGTATTGCGAAGGCGACGATAGGGCTCGCTGACTTGTTGAAATAAGTTTTCGCTAAAGGGAACTTCGTTCTGCCAATCAACCGAGGAAACCCAAAGGCGGAGGATGTCAGCTCCATATTTGTTGTAAAAGTGTGCTGCGTCGGTCGGCTTGCCTTTTTTCTTTTCGCTCTTTGCGTGTTTTTTACCGGTGTCCTTATCAACCACGAAGCCGTGGGTAAGGACGGTTTTATAGGGCGCCTTGTCACGAACTCCAACACTCAACATGAGTGAGCTTTGGAACCAACCACGGTGCTGGTCGGTGGCCTCAAGGTAGAGGTCAGCCGGGCAGCTGAGTTCGGGATGGGCATCAAGCACGGCAACGTGGGAGGAGCCGGAATCGATCCAGACATCGAGGGTGTCGCGACATTTCGTGGAGCCTTCGGGAAGGCCGAAAAGCGTGGCGAGTTCGGCGTCGGATTTTTCAAACCAGACGTTCGTGCCTTCTTTCTCAACGAGATCGGCAATCTGCTTGGCGAGGTCGGCCGAGACGATGGGCGCGCCATCTTTGTCAAAGAAAACCGGAAGAGGAACTCCCCAGGTGCGCTGGCGCGAGATGCACCAGTCGGGACGAGCTTCGACGGTTCCGTAGATGCGGTTGCGACCCCACTTGGGAAGCCAGGTCACTTCATCGATTTCGCTCAATGCTTTTTCGCGGAGCTGATCGATGGAGATGAAGAATTGCTCGACGGCACGGAAGATGATGGGTGTCTTGGAACGCCAGCAGTGCGGGTAGCTGTGAGCGTAGGTTTCCTCGCCGAGGAGAGCCCCTTTTTCGGTGAGGATCTCGACGATGCGGGCGTTGGCCTTGAAGACGTGGACGCCGACGAGTTCGGGCAGGCCGCATTCGTCGGTGAAGAGACCGTCGTCATCGACCGGGCTGAGAACAGCGAGTCCGTTTTGTTGTCCGATGGAGTAATCATCCGCACCGTGACCGGGCGCGATATGAACGGCACCTGTTCCCGATTCGGTGGTGACGAAGGGAGCAAGGATCACCTTGGAAGTGCGATCGAGGAAAGGGTGCTGCGCTTCCAGACCTTCGAGCCCGGCACCTTTGATTTCGCCCAATTCCTCCTCAAGAGTGAGGCCGGTCTTTTCCTGGAATTCACCAAGAAGATCGCGAACTACGATGATCGTTTCGCCATTGGAATACTTACCGATGGTGTAAGTGAAGCGCTCATGCACCGCGATGCCGAGGTTGGCGGGGAGAGTCCACGGGGTCGTGGTCCAGATTGCGATGGAGGAACCATCAGGAAGTGAATCATGCGCAGGCAGATCGAATTTCACGAAGACCGCAGTCGACTTCTTATCCTGATACTCGACTTCGGCCTCGGCGAGCGCGGTTTTGGCACCGTAGGACCACTGGACTGGTTTCTTGGACTGATAGACGCATCCTTTTTCGATCAAAGCCGCAAAGGTCCGGATGATGTTTGCCTCGTAGCCGGGATCGAGAGTGAGGTAGGGATTCTCCCAATCACCGAAGACGCCGAGACGCTTGAAGGACTCGCGCTGGGTATCGATCCAACCACGGGCGAAGGTTTCGCAGCGGCGGCGGATTTCGGCGGGTTCGACGTCGCGGGCATCCTCGTCCTGCATCACCTTGAATTCGATGGGCAGGCCGTGACAATCCCAGCCCGGGATGTAGGGCGCTTCAAAGCCCGCCATCGACTTCGATTTCACCACGAAATCCTTAAGAACCTTGTTCAAACCGGTGCCCATGTGGACGTCGCCATTCGCAAACGGAGGACCGTCATGAAGGATAAAACGCGGAGCATTTTCGGCTTTACGCTTCGCAATAATTCGTGCGTAGAGATTGTCGGAATTCCACTTTTCGAGGCGAGCCGGCTCACGCACCGTCAAATTTCCCTTCATGGGGAAATCTGTCTTGGGCAGGAACAGGGTGTCTTTGTAGGATTTTCCTTCGGGAGTGCTCATAGCGCTAGGGGCGGGACGCTAGGGAAACGAAAGGAAAAGGTCAATGCCAGGGCAAGCGTGGGGAAAATTTCAGGGATTCACGCCTGATTCATCTTGGATCTGTATTTTTCGGGACAATCCTCAACGCCATGCCCATTCGAAAACCCTTCCTCTCCAGCGCCGCCCTTATCGCAGGCCTCATTGACTCCTGGCATACCACCAGCTTCACCGCCACCCCACCCGGAGGAGCTACAATCACCTCGACATCAACCCATCGCTACACCAAACCTTAAACTCATTTGAAGAATCCGCCCCCAATCCTGTCAGCCTTCGGAGGGTGCTTCGCTCACGCTTCGAGGGCTGGCATTTGCCTTGCCAAAATCACCCTCCTTCTTCTCCTCGCATCCGGCACCGCAAAAGCCGGCAGCCTTCGGATCAACATCAGTCACCAATTTGAGGGCAAACCTCTTGCCCTTAACTCCCTCAAATACGAAGGAAAGGAAACCCTCTCTATTTCCCGCCTCTCCTATCTCCTTAGCGAGTTCGCCCTCCAGAACCAAGAAGGCACGTGGCAAGAACTCCCCGACCAATTTGCCTTCATCGACGCCTCTTCCCGCCGGACTGCCTTCACTCTCAGCGACGTCCCCTCCGGCACCTACAAGAGCTTCCGTTTTTCCCTCGGCATCCCAAAAAAGCCCAACCACGGTGACCCCGCCCAATACCCCGGCGACCATGCCCTCAATCCCAACCTCAATCGCCTTCACTGGAATTGGGCCGGGGGATACATCTTCATGGCTCTTGAGGGAAAATACCGCAGCCCGGGGAAGGAAATCAAAGGCTTCGTCTATCATCTTGCCAACAACCCAAATCTCTCCCGCGTCCAACTGAACGCTGCTTTTAGGGTCAAAACCAGCACCGCCCTGGGCCTCACCTTCGATCTCCAAAAACTCCTCACCCACCCCCGCTCACTCTCATTCGAGAAAGACGGCAACTCCACCCACTCCCACCCCGGCGACCCCATCGCCAGCGCCCTCGTAGCCAACCTTCAAAGCTCGTTCTCCATCCGGGGAGCTTCCTATCCTCCCGATGAAGTCCCTCTCGCCAACGTCACCCCGCTTTATCTTCCGAAGGAATTCACAGCTTACCCCTTCAAAATGAGCCGGCGTTTCTCAATGCCCCTGCTCCCCCGCGATAACCCCCTCCTCGAAGAACGGGTTGCCCTTGGCAAAAAACTCTTTCACGACAAGGACCTCTCCAAGGACGGAACCATTTCCTGCGCCACCTGCCATCATCAGGACAAAGCTTTCACCGACGGACTCTCCCTTTCAAAAGGAATCAACAACCAGGTGGGCGACCGCAACTCCATGCCCCTCTTCAATCTCGCCTGGAAATCCTCCTTCTTCTGGGACGGCCGCGCCAAATCCCTCCGCGACCAAGTCCTCCAGCCCATCCAGGACCATCGTGAAATGGCCGCCCACCTCCCCAGCGTCATCGTCCATCTCGAAAAAAACGAAGGCCCCGCTTTCGAAAGAGCTTTCGGCCCGGGCGAAGTCACCGAAGAAAAAGTCGCCCTCGCGCTCGAAAACTTCCTCCTCACCCTCACCAGCTACGATTCCAAATTCGACCGCGCCATGTCCGGCAAGGACAAGCTCACTCCCGCCGAAGAACGCGGCATGAAACTCTTCTTCACCGAATACGAACCCCGCAGCCAACAATACGGAGCCGACTGCTTCCACTGCCACGGCGGAGCCAATTTCTCGGACCACCAACTCCACAACAATGGCTTGGGCGGAGACTTCTCCACCCCAAGTCTTAGAAATCTCGTACTCACCGCACCCTACATGCACGATGGCCGCTTCAAAACCCTCGAAGAAGTCATCTCTCACTACAGCGGTCCCATCGCGCGATCAAAGGACCTTGACCCCAACCTCGCCAAACACCCCAAGAACGGTCTTCAGCTCAGCAAAGAAGACCGGGCGGCGTTGGTCGCCTTCTTGAAAGCACTCACTGACCCCAAATACTAAAGAGAGCGGGAATTTCCACCCGCTTCACAACCAAACCAAGGTAGACACGCATGGGTTCTTTCCGTCCTCGATATGACCTAATCACCATGCTTCTGACCGCGATGTTCGTAACATGCTGCGGACCCGGTTCAAATTTTGTTCCCACTTTGATAATGATCGGCGGAATGGGGCAGATCCTCCTTTGCCCGCTGCATCTCTGCCTCTTATTCCGAGGATCGTCTGTGTCGCGATCATTGCCAGCGCCATCAACGGAACCCTCTCAGAGAGGCGGGCACGGGAAGAAATGCTAAATGCCAATCGTCAACGACCAGCGGGGAACGCCCTGCAAATTGCTAATCTACCGGCCTTTGCAATGAGAACCATACCGTTTGGACGCCCGATCCACAATCGCGACAATGGCGCCTCCCCAAATCCGGAATGGCTCATAAATTTTCAGAAAATTGTAGCTTTTCGAAAGCGCATAGGTTACGCGCTCAAGTCGGTTCGTGCCTTCGTCAGTCTTTCAGACTGCCGTCTCACAGCATGAGCCATTTTATTAAGATGAAAATGTATGTAGGCAATCTGTCGTTCAACACGACAAAGGAAGAACTTGAATCCTTCTTTTCCCAGTATGGTTCGGTAACGGACACTCACCTCCCTGAGGACCGCGAAACAGGACGCCCACGTGGCTTTGCTTTCGTGACCATGGACTCCAAGTCAGCAATGGAAGACGCCATCAAAGGCGCGGACGGCAAAGATCTCGACGGACGCACCCTGAAGGTAAACGAAGCCAAGCCCCGTGAAAACAGCGGTGGCGGACGCTACTAAGTTACCCTTCCTTTAAGGATCTCTTCAAAAGGCAAAGCACTTCACCGTGCTCTGCCTTTTTTTATGAAGCCGATATCGATGATCTCGCGAATCAGGCCTGTAGCGGCAATTCTTCCCGACCGCGCAGCCAACCTGTGAGGCTTAGTCTTTCCCGCTTCGATGGCCTCACCTCATGCCAAAAATCCGCACTTCGGAAAATCACCACCGTGCCCGCCCGAGGAATGACATCGAGAAACGGACCATCGATCCCCTTCTCAATATCTGTAAAGAGGCGCAACTCTCCGCCATCAGATTCATCCCAGTCTTCATTCAAATAGGCGATCACCGAAATCTGTCGAGCCAGAGTCTTGAAATGCCGATCCAAATGAGCCTTATAAAACCCGGCCGGAGGATAACGGGCCAGGTGCCCTTCATACGACCAGAGCGGTAGAAAAAGATGACGTCGGAAGTGCTCACAAAGAGCATTCATCCCGGCAATCCAACCTTCAGCACTCTCCGCAGGATCATCCGCTTCGAGCCAAAAGATGGAATCACTCCGAATCTCAGAACGCACTTGCACCCTCTGGCCCACCCCGACCCCGGCGCGCACCAAAGTATCGGCAGCCACCTTATCGGCCATCAGTTGGACGAGATCTTGCTGCACCTCGGGAGACAGCAAATCAGGAAATATCCCATACCCCGGATCCGCCACCGCCTCGACAAGAAGATCCATGGATTTCAAATCGAAGGGAGACGATGCCTGCCTCTTCATAAAAAACGAGTCGGACGAGGATAGAGCTCCTCCTTCGTCAGCTTCTTGATCTTGAAACGCCGAAATGCTTCGGCCGCAACCGGTGACCAGGCCGCCGGCCATCCTCCATCTTCTATTCCCGCTTCATCAGGATCCAAAGCCGGCGCGATGTAAGCCATCGCAACCCAACCCCACATGAATTCGCTGTGACTCAGTTCTTGGATGGGAGATCCCTCGTGCAGAATTCGATGCAGTCTGGCATGGGCTTCTTGCGCAGACTTTGGAATCGGTGATTGATCCTGAAGCACTGCACCCACCCGGGGCTTGGCGGGCTCGGATCCACGAAATCGGGCGGCGATCTCGGCAAAAAAATGACGGATTTGGTTCATAGAAACTTTGGGACACTCGCCATACGAGATTTGATTCGAGGCGATTTCATAACGCGGAGCAGCGCGCTGCAATCCAATTGGAAAGGAACCCGGGGCCCACTCTTCATCGGTCCGCGATACTGACTCGCGTACACGACCAAGCGATCCACCTGACTCAGCATCAGATTACGAATAAGGATCATGGACACGGTGATCTGAGCTCCAGGCGCAGCGCGGCTTGATAGGTTAAGTTGATGACGGGCCCCCAATCTGTGGGAAGGCTGAGATTACCATCTCGACCAAACGTTCCGGAGAGCGGGTCAGCGCATCGGTCGCGGGGATCCCAAGTTCCTTTTCGTAGCTCTTGATGGACTTCGAGATCTCGGCACCGGTCATGTTCTCATGGTTCAATGTGAGCCCGATGACCTTCGTCTCAGCAAAAGTTTCGATGAGATGAATCTCCGATTCCGGATCGGGCATCGGCATATGATCAAAGTCGCAGCGATGTTCCCGGCCAGGCGCATGCTGAAGCACGACACCCTGCGGACAACTCCCCCGGAGAATGAAACTCGAAGTCGAGTAAGCCGGATGACTGAGCGAGCCCTGGCCTTCGATCACGATGACATCGGGCTCCTCGTTTTCGAACGCTTCGATGATCTTGGCCTCCAACTCTCCTGCACAAAACTGTGAAGGAATGGCGTCAAGGGCCAGCCCGTAGCGAGCCCCTTGGATCAACCCGGTCTGGCCGGTGCCGATCATGACGGCCTTGATTCCGCGTTCGTTGAGAGCACGCGTCAAGATCGTCGCCGTAGTCCGTTTGCCAATTGCGCAATCGGTGCCTAACACCGCAATCCGGGGACAAGTCACATCTGCAATGCCACCGGTGAAAACGCGGAGATCTTTTTTGTCGCGAGGTCGTCGCACATCCCGAATCACGACCTTGGATTTCGCGCTGGCCGCCACGAATTGCGGATCATCATTCAGGAACTCGTGAAGTCCGTTCACGATATTCATTCCTTGATCAATCGCCCTGAGAATAATCTGCCTCTCGCTGGGTGAGAGCTTTTCGCTCGCCGGGGCAATTCCAAAAATGAAATAGTCCGGGACCTCACTGGTATACATCAAAGCTTCATCAAAATCCTCGTAGACCGGGATTCCATTGGGTTCACCGTCAAGAATCTTGCCCGCATCCTGCCCAGCCTGCTCACTGTCGATGATCGAAAGGATCTCGTACTTCCCGGAGTGACGGACCAGCCCGTTGGCGGTCTTGCCGTCGACTCCTCCGAAATGACCTTCGCAATAGACGATTGCGGTTTCCAATTGGACCTTATTGGGGTTGGCAGATGGCTTCGCCACTCTGCTGGCAGGAGGGGGGGAAGCGATGGGAATTCCAAAATCATCGGAAAAAATCGACGTCGTTGAGGATTTGCGTTTTCTAGACATAGGGGCTCTTCGAGCATGGCTCGGATGAGGCGACGGAATCGTGTCAGCCAGAAGTGGCGAACGGTCAGCATGAGGTCCCAACCAAGAAAAACTGGTGAGAGTTTCTTGTAACACGATTCCCGGGCAAAGATAGAAATATCTTACTTGTTCTCAGCCCATATTTCGGCCCCGATCAAGCCCGGTAACGCGATACAAGGCTTCAGCCACTCCCTGATCTTCATCATGAAGCATTATGGGTAAGGATGCCATGTTGATGACTAAAATTTTCATTAGAGCTCCAGAGGATGCTTAAGACTTCTCGTTTCTGAAAATACCCATATTTCTTGTTCGCAACACGCCGGCATCATTCAAATGAGAATATGATGGGAGCCAATAAAATCCCGCTGGCCGTGATGGTCCAGCGGGATGAAGAAGGGCAAGGACTCTTACCGTGGAGCGACCACCACCAGGGCAATCGCTTCGGTGTATTCCAGGGTGACGCTTTTCCCGACCTTGACCTTGGAGAGGTCGAAACGCTTTTCAGCGGTGACGATTCTCTTCGAACCATCCCCCAATTCGAGAGTGACCTTGCGGGTGGAGGTGTTGACGGCTTTGACGAGGGCCGTAGCGCTCATGGTCTCAACAGATTTCATTCCTGGTTTGGCCCCGATCCGGGCCAGGGTGGTGACTGCCCCTCCGCGCACACCTGGCTTCCTGTTACCCACGAAAATGGCGGACTCTTGCATGACCGTGTATTCGATACTGTCATTCACTTTGATCTGGTCGAAGTTGGCGACTTCAGGACCACACGTGATCCGACGCCTTTTGCCCTCGGAGGTGAGGAGCCCGAGCTTGCGGGTGGCTGGGTTGATTGCGGTCACCTTGGCGACTGCTTGAAAGGTTTCCACAGAAGCGAAGCCGTTTTCGGCTTCAAGAAGAGTTAAAGTTTCGGTACCGCCGAGGTCTGATGAGCAAGAGGTGAATGGAATGGCGATCAGGGCACTGGCAGCAAGTGTGAGACCAGCCTTCTGGAGTTGGGGAAGCAATTGTTTCATGAAGTGATTATTTGGACGGAGGTTGAGATACCATATTTGACGCCTGTTTCAAGTGCCGCGACGACTACCAAGATGAGGGATGCCCGGAATTTTCTTTTGAGGTGGCGTGCTTGAAGACGCCGTTGAGAGGATCAGGGAGCGGCGAAGGGGGCTAGCGTTTGGTTTTGGTGCGGGGCCGCCCCTGCTTCGGCGGGCGAAGATAGTCTTCGGGGGCAAATTGATGGGCTCTTTTGTTGGTCCAAACATTTTCGTCGGTGTCGTCGTAGTGGGTCCGGGTTTCCCGGAAGAGCTTCTTCATCGATTCAAGTTTCGCAGAGTGCTCAGGGTCGCCGGCGAGATTGGTCATCTCCTGGGGATCATTTTTGAGGTCGAAGAGTTCCCAGAGACTTCCTTCTTCCGCCGCATTTCGAGGTTTATTGAAATGGAGAAGTTTGTGGGTATCAGTTCTGATCGCGCTGTGCTGTGCCACGCCGTGTCCGCCGTCGATGTAGCGATAGTAAATGGTCTTGCGCCAGTCGGCCGGGGTGACACCGCCGTTTTTCAACAGAGGCATGAGGCTGATGCCATGCACCTTCCAGTCAGTCGTTGCTCCTGCCGCTTCAAGGAGGGTCGGAGCATAATCGATGTTCTGAACCATGGCCTTGCTTCGGCTGCCTGCTTTGACTTTTCCAGGCCAGCGAACGATGAGAGGCATCTTGAGCGATTCTTCATATGCCCATCGCTTGTCGAACCAGCCGTGTTCTCCCAGATAAAACCCCTGGTCAGCACAGTAGACGACGATGGTATTCTCATGCAGTTTCAGCGCCTCGAGTTTGTCCAGGACTCTTCCAACATTACGATCAACTCCCGCCACACAGCGGAGGTAATTTTTCATGTAGCGTTGGTATTTCCAACGGACCAAATCTTTGCCGGTAGGAGGGTTCTTCAAAAATGCTGCGTTCTCGCTTTCGAAAGCGGCGAGGTAGGCTTTGCGTTGTTCGGGCGTGAACCGTCCCAAGACTTTATTCGCTTGATCGCCTTCGAACATCATCAGGTCAGAGGCCATGCTCATATGCGTGTCGATTCCCATCCTGTGATTCGAGGCGGCAACCCGGCTTTCATAAGTGTCGAAGAGGGAAGGGGGCTCCGGGAAGGTGATGTCCCGATAGAGTTCCAACTCCTTGATGCTGGGCTTCCAGTTTCGGTGAGGAGCCTTGTGCTGGATCATCAATGCGAAGGGCTTGGTTTTGTCCCGATCTTCAAGCCAGTCCAATGCGATATCGGTGACGACATCCGTTGAGTGTCCCTCGACCCGACGGTTCCCTTTGGGGCCATAGAGATCCGGATTATAGTAGCTTCCCTGACCGCTGAAAACCTCCCAGGCGTCAAAACCGCTGGGCTTGGTCTTCATGTGCCACTTTCCAAAGACGGCCGTGGAGTAGCCGCTCTGCTGGAGTTTCTTGGGCCATGACGGACGTTTGGGGTCCAAGGCACCGCCAAGGTGAACGATCCCGTTTTTGTGACTGTGCAAACCGGTCATCACCGTTGCCCGGGATGGCGTGCAGATACTGTTTCCGCAAAAACTATTTTCAAAGAGCATTCCGTCTTTGGCCAGACGATCCAAATTTGGCGTCGGAGGGAGTTTCAACCCGTAGTTGTAAGATGAGATCGCTTGGGTGGTCAGGTCATCGCTGAAGAGGAAAACGATGTTTGGGCGTTTTTCTTCAGCGCCCACGAAGTTCGGAATCGCGAGTGCCGCCAGAAGGAGGAATCGATTTGTAAGAGTGATCATAAAATGAAAGGCTGGATGAAGGGAATTTGCTATTTTCAAGTAAGTCTAATCCACGAAGGGTTGGCGAAGTTACGCCGCCGGGAGGCTCCCATTAATTGCCCAGGCAGTAAAGGTAGCCATTCTTGGAACCCGCGTAGACTCTGCCATTCCAGACTACCGGGGTTGCATCGAACATGGGGCCACTGAGGCGATCGAGGCGGACCATCTTACCCGCCGGGGTGACTTGATAGAGGTCCATGCCATTGTCATAGCCTACGATGATTTTATCTCCCACGAAGAGGGGCGTGGAGATGGAGCCTTGCGGTAGCTTCACGGTATCGAGAACGAGCGGCGCGGGATATTGCTTCAGGCGACGCGGGCCCCAATTCATGACTCCGGTTTGGAGTTTCTTGTGGTTCACGAGAGTGAGATTCCCATCGATCCCGACGAAGCAGGCAAGGTCTTTGGAGACCGTCGATTGGTAGCGATGGTTGACTGCCGGGCTTCCAACCAGGCCGCCATTCCAAGTATACCATTTGCGATCCGGAAGCGGATGGAACCACTTCACTTTGCCACCGGTCGAAAACTTCACGACCCCTCCCTGCCCAGCAATGAACTGCTTCTCAATTCCAAGGAGAAGATGTTTGTCATTGGTCAGGGGCATGGTGCCATTGAGATCACCCCCGATTTCGAGCTTGGGGCTAGTACCACCAAACATTCCCAAACCACAAGCGTAAACCCGCCCCACCCCGGCGGCGACATATGCCGTGCTCCCGATCATCGTCGGCGAGGATTCACAACACAGTTCGCTACGGTAAAGCGCGAGATCAGACTTCTTGTATAAGAGCGATTGCTTGCTAATACGCGGCGCCGGCAGGCCGGTTCCCTTCGTAGCCTTGCGGACATCCGGTGAAAAAACAGTGAAGTATCCGTTCTCCAACGGGATGGCGGCTTTGCTCCCCAAGACGACCGCCGAGGCATCGACGTCACGGCTGTTGGAGGCCGTCGCCCGCGAGTTGTGCCGCCAAAGTTTCCGACCCGTGGTGTAAGAAATCCCATGCAAGCTGTAGGCCGTGCCAGTCCGCCAGTGTTGACCAAAGCCACTGCGGCTTCCCACGATCAGAGTGTAGCGCGTCGCGGCCGGACCTCCGACATCGACAAAAGTCGGCGTTCCTTTGATGACATCTCCCACGCTGGTCGACCAAATTACCGCGCCATCACGCGCACGGATCTTCTTCACATGATGGCTCAGGGTTCCCTGAATGAGATAAATTTCCTTACCCTCCTGAATCACCAAAGGCTGACCGGTCCAACCCGCGCCCTTCCACGTCCGGGTATCGCCTGTCCCAAAGGTCGTCTTTCCCGAGCCGAGCTGAGTTCTCCATTTCACGCGGAGCTTTGAGGGTGCTTGATTTCCGTAATAGTTCCGCTGATTGTCACCCAGATAGGTTCCGACGAGCGGCTTGATCTGCGCCGAAAGCGTGGCACACGTGATGAAGAAGAGGAGGAGTTTCATGAAATTAAAAGGCAGACTTGATCGCCGATAGTGGAACGGTCCCGGGGTAGGATCGAAAACGTCGATCCGTAAAATGCCACCACTCATTCGGCAGCTGGAAGAAGCCGGCCTGGTCCATCGCCTGCTGCAGAAGGTGCTTGCGATTCATCACCTCGGGATCGGGATGCTGATAGCCGGCCGCGGCTTGCGAAGTAAAACTATCAAAACCGGTGGGCATCTCTACCGCTTGACCCGACTTGGTCACAAGGGTCACGTCGACCGCGGTGCCGCAGGAATGTTGCGAGGGCTTGCTGAAGGGATCCGCCACGAAGCGAACATCATGACCCGAGGCATCCCAGAGGACGAGCTGCGCCGAGGGCGGGCGATACGCATCCCACACCTGGATACGATAGCCGAAACGCTTCACATAATCATTGGCCTTTCGGAGCCGCACCGCTGTTTCCGGGCGCAGCAGAGCGGGCATGTTGCTTTGATAAAGGGCCCTCTTGGCGATCGCCGAACCACGAGTGTAGCGGAGATCAATCGCAATCGACTTGTCCACCTCCGCGATGCGGATCAATCCCGCTTTTGCGAAGACAGAATTCGACGATGTGGGCAGAGAAGATCGGACCGGATCGCGACCCTGCCAATGGGGAGCAGTCGAACAAGCCACCACGATGACGCAGGCCAGAAGGCAGAGAGGAAGGAATAACCGCACGCCGATGACGCTAGTCGATGTTCCTTAAGATGAGGAGGACGAATATCATCAAGCTGCGTGCCGGCCGCTGGGGCCTTGGGACGAGAAACCATCGTCCACCACAAACCCGAGCCTCGAAGGAGCGGCATCTTCCACCACGGGAATCCCCAGGAAAAAGAGCGCACTCATCCATCCTCCCGATTTCTCATCAAAACCACAACAAATAAAATGGTTCCTACTCATAAAAGGCCACGATTTGATAGAACTCGACCACCTCTGGTGCCGGCATCGTGACCATCGCAGTATCTCCCTGAATCTCAATCTCTACTCCTGTCACCGGACTCCATCGGGCAGGGTCCAAATCAGAACTCTTCTCGATTCGATACGACACCTCTTCTTTAATCTTCCAACTCAACCGTGAACTCCCATCTTGCAACGCCACCGAGAGTTCGCGGACGGCTTCTTCAATAAGCGGAACCAGTTTTAAATCGAGATAGACCGGGCGGTGATCCGAGACCGTCACAAGATTGGCCCCCTCCTGATTTCCGGTCGGCCAATACACCGCTCCATCGAGAAGATGAAATCCTTCTTTGGAAGGAAGCACATAGTCCGCCCGCAATCTGAAGGTGGCGGTATCGAAGCGATTGGAGGCTGTCTTACCACCCGTCCGCTCGGGGTTGAAAGTCCCATTGACCAGCGGATGGTCGAGAATTTGATTGATGGCAGCATTCACACTGTCACCCCGGGTCGGATCGGCATTCTGATCCCCGGCAATCACGAATCGCTTCCCGCGCCCAAGTCCCCCACCCAAATAGCCAGCCGCTCCCGAAGTCAGGTAGTCGGCCCAGAGACGAATCTCATCATGGTTACGCCGGCCATTCCGGTCTTCCGCTCCATCAAAAGTCGGAGGAGTGGGATGGCTCACAAGCAAGTGGAAGCTCGTCCCGTGAACCTGAATCGGCACGTCCCAGTGGCTTTTGGAAGAAAGCCGGAGAACTTCCTGCTCATCCTCAGAGTAAAACCCCGGTGGGATCAAATTGCCTGGCATATTCTTCCAAAGGATCTTCTCAAATGTCCGGATTGCCTCGGTATCAATCTGAAATTTCGAAAAGATCGCCATCCCAAACTGCCCCGGGAATTCACCAAAGCCAAAAGCATCCTCACCATAATTATTTTTACCAGGTGTTGTGTTAATAATTCCGTTGTTATCGAGATCAAAGCCGGTGTGAATCCCGGTATTGGAAATGGCAACATAACGGTAGGGGTAGTCCTGCGGATCGCGCCCGTTTTGACTCACGTTGAAAAACTTGTCATTCATGCGGGTCGCCGCAGTCCCATTGGCATCGTAGTCAAATTCGTTCAGCAGCAGCACATCAGGCTGAATGATCTGGACCACCTCGGCAACTCGCCTCGCATCGTTGTTGGTCCCGTCCCGCAGGGATGGCGCAAAAACTCCCTCTCCACTTCGCTGCACGGTGGCTCTCACAGACAGGGCCGTATTATAAGTCGCGACCCGAATGGTCTTGGCCGAGAGAAGGGGAATAAGAAAAATCAGAAGTAGAGGCCGCACGGCAGAAGATAAGCACACTTTTAGCGACGGGACAGTTGAGAAGTGGTGAAAAAAGAGCCACCCTCCCGCATGCCTCTGATCACGCCCCGGGAAGCGGAAGCTCTCATGCTTTCCAATACCGACCTTCTCGGAATCGAATCAATCTCGCTGGGAAACGCCCTTGGCCGGATCCTTCGTGAAGACCTTTTCGCAGACCGCCCTTTTCCCCCCTTCGACCGGGTCACCATGGATGGCGTGGCCTTCCGTTTCTCCGACTTCAACGACACCCCACTCACCCTCCAGGGCACCCACGCCGCCGGCCATCCCACCCCGCCGAACCTCAAACCCGGCCATTGCTGGCAAATCATGACCGGCTCCGTCCTTCCGCCTGATTGCGACACCATCGTTCCTTATGAGGAGGTCACGATCACAGGCGAGGAGGCGCAAATTGAATGCCACCCCGTCGCGGGTAAGTTCATCCACCGGGAGGGTTCGGATGCCTCGCCGGGAGATCTCATGATCAAATCCGGTACCCGCATCGGCCCGGGGCACGTTGGCATGTTGGCCTCCATCGGAGCCGCCGAGATCAAAGTGACCCGTCTTCCCCGCCTCAAGATTCTCTCCACCGGCGACGAACTCATTCCCGTCGCGGAAACCCCTCTCCCCCACCAACTTCGCCAGTCAAATGGCATCACCCTCCTCAGCGCCGTCCACCAATGGGGCCCCACTGAAGTCACCTGGGAACACCTCCCCGATGACCTCGCCGCCACCACTGCCGGCATCGCCAGAGCATTGGAAAACTCCGATCTCGTCATCCTCTCCGGCGGCATCTCCAAGGGCCGTAAGGACTACGTCCGCCCTGCCCTCGAATCCCTCCGTGGCGACCCTCTCTTCCACGGCATCGCCCAGCGCCCCGGCAAACCTCTCGCCTTCTGGAAAAGCGTGGTTGCCCTCCCCGGCAACCCGAACTCCACCCTCACCACCTTCCAACGCTACGTCGTCCCCATGCTCCGACGCATGACCGGCACCCCCGACGCCGAAGACGTTACTCTCCCCCTCGCGACGTCGATCAAGCGTCACCCCTTCCTCACCCAGTTCCTCCCCGCCAAGCTCAACCACGAAGGCAAGGCCATCTCACTCTCCCCTCAAAATTCCGGCGACTTTGTCACCCCCCTCCAAAGTACGGGGCACCTCGAAGTTCCTCCCGGTGAAGGACTGGTTGCTATCGCCAGATACTTCTAGTAGATGCTTCAGCCCGATCCTCCCACGCAACATAAAGGAAGCGGCTCTCACCTCCCGATGGTGAATCGCCGCGCCGAACTCCGCCCCCGGATCTCCGGCGAATACATGCACTCCACGTGCGCGGGCAACGCAAGACACACTCCTTCGGTCACGACACTCAGGGTATACCGATGCTCCTTGTTCCAATTGGAAAGTTCTGAAATGAAGAAATGAGACTCCCCGGTCCGGCTCTCCCGATAAGCACTTTGATGATACCCACTCAGCTGAATCAGGGGCTCAAGCCCCGCCGGAATGGGGTCTCGCAAGTGCAGGAACTCACGTGGTTCGTCGGCATCAATTCGAAGCACCACTTCAATCATTTCGCCTACCTTCAAGGCATCCCCTTCCTTCACCAAGGCTCGTTCCCCATTCTGATCGACCCGGAAATATTGACGCTCCAATCTCAAACCAGACTCCTCATCCATCATCGCCTTGGGATCCGAGGATGGATGCGTGATCGAAGCGTTCAGAAAGACCCCTGACTCAAGATCACCCCGTCGCGTGATCTCGAGAACAATCTCCTTCTCGCCACCGCCGGAAATTGCTTCGACCGGCAGCTCAATCTTTCCGGACCAGAGTTCTTCTTTTGATAAAATGAAAGTATGAATCTTCTCCTTTGAGCGAATCTCGATCTCCGTCGCCACTCGCCCTGCAAAAGGATCAGTTTGAACCGAAAGCATCGCCTCCACGATGGCCTCCAGACAAAGGCCTGACTCACGGGTGCTCTTCCACCGCACGCCATCTTTTCTCGCGGCAAGAAGGGTGCGAATTTCTTCCCGGAGCTCGTCTTCGCCGGCATCCATCTTCACCAGCAATTTCAGGAAACAAGCACGACGCTCCACCGGCTCGTTCCACCAGGAGTAATACCAACTCCGATTTGGCTTAAGCCCTGCGATCTTCTTGCGAACCTCTTCCGTGAGCACTGCCACCCGCTCCTTGTTCTCCATCGCCAAAGCCAGATGGATTTTTGAAGTCAGTGGGAGGGCATCACGGATAACCCAGAGCTTCTCCACCAGCTTCCCGGCCTGATCACTTTCCACCTCTTCCAAAACCCAAGCGACAAGAGCTGCTTCCGCAAGCAGTTGCTCGCTTGATTTTTGCGAGAATTTCTTTCCGCTCCAGGCCTCCAACCACCTGACGCCGCTCTCTGTTGGGCTCTTCTTTCTCAGCTTCTTGCCCGCTTTCCCAGCCATCGAGAGTCCACGCACCGCCAAGGCCGTAAGATAGGCCCGGGCATTGGGATCCTCTCCCGAGAACCAGCCCCACGAACCATCGTCCTTCTGCAATTCCTTCAAGCGACTGATTCCAACATGAACCATATCGTTCACTTTGGCTTCACTCAGATCGACCGGCTCACGCAAAAGCTCGGCCTGCCCTCTTCCACTGATCCAGCCCAACGAGTGTCCATGATTCTTTGAAAGGTGAATCATCTTATTCCAATCCAACCCGAGCTGATCCGCCGCCTCCGAAGCCACGAGAAGCGGAAGAAAGCGATTGAGGGTCTGTTCGGCACAACCGTGAGGGTATTGCACCAAATCCGGAAGCACCGTCAGACCACTCACCGCGGGGTGAGCCTCGGCCCGGATCTGGATCTTCCTCCCGGTCATCCCGGGATCGTGAGGAAACCTCAGCCCGGAGATTTTTTCGTTTTTCTTAATCGAGACCGAGTCAGAAACCGTCCGCAGCACCTCGCTGGCCGCGACAGGAACACGATCCTCAAAGCCATCGGTCAATTCACCATCAGTACTTGAAGCCTTCACCCGAAGAACCGCCGCGCCAGCCTTCGTCATTTTCACCCGCCATTGCGCCATCCCCTCGGCTCCGGCTTCGAGCTGGATCTTCCGAGCTCCCTGATCTGCCACCGCGACTCCCTCGGCCTCAAAAACAAGTACGAAGTCCTTACGATTTTTAGAGAGGTTCTGAATCATGGCCCCGATGACCAACTCATCTCCCACCACGGCGGCTCGTGGAAGAAGCGGCCTCACCTGAAGCTCTTTCGACACCGGCAACTCCAACTTCGCCTCACCAAACGATCGGCCTCTTCCAAAGGCCCAAGACCTGTCTCTTATACACATCTCCGAGCCCACGAGACCGAGGCTGATC